>CBFGNE010000028.1:0-13254 GCA_965649995.1 uncultured Mucilaginibacter sp. | reverse complement strand
CTTTCAACTGAAAACTGAACTGAGAACCGCCAACTGAAAACTGCAAACTGAAAACTGCCAACTGAACTGAGAACCACCAACTGAAAACTGCCAACTGAAAACCGTATCTTTGCACCCTCAAAATTAGTACAATGGTGTGGGCAGATAAATTTAAGCTGAATAAGCAACTGGTAAAGGCGGTAAACGAAGCAGGCTTTGATGTACCGAAGGAAATACAGTTGAAAACGCTGACACGCATCACCGGCGGGCAGGATGTTATTGGCATTGGCCCCGAAGGTGCCGGCAAAACCACTACGCTTGTTTTGGGTACGCTTAACCGTTTTAACCACAAAGCCGATGGCGTACCGCGTGCGCTGATCCTTGCACCCGACCAGGAACGCGTTTTTGAGATAGTAGAACAATTTGGCCGCCTTAACCGCAATACTTCTATCCGCATTGTTAGCTTGCACAACGGCACCCCGGTAGACCAGCAAATGGATGACCTGGCCGATGGCGCAGATATTGTTGTTGCTACGCCCGACCGTGCCCGTGCCATTTACCTAAAGCTTGGTTTGAACCTAAACAAGGTAAACTTTTTGGCGGTAGATGATGCACACCTTATTGTTAAACAAGGGCTGCAATTACCTGTAGTTGAACTGGCTAACAGCATTGACAAGGGGCAGCATATCATCTTTAGCGAAGTAATGCACGACAAGCTGGAGAAAATGATAGCGCCCTTTATGGTGAACCCTGCAACTATTGAAGTTGACGAGTTGCCCGAAGAAAAAGTTGCTACCCACCCGCAGATGCTTTACCATGTGCCCAACTTTGGCACCAAGCTGAATTTGCTTAGCCTGTTTATGAACGATGAGGAACTGTTTACCAAAACGGTTGTCTTCGCCAATACAAAAACAACAGCAGAGACGCTGTACAAAAGCCTGGAGAACCGCTTGCGTAAGTCGGTAGCTTTGCTAAGTCCTGCATTTTTTGAATATAACCAAGTAAAGGATATCAGCGATTTTAAGGCGAACGATGCGCTAAGGGTATTAATTGTTGCGAATGAGAGCATTGAGGATATCGACCTTAAGCAGATCCCGTTCATCCTGCATTTCGACCTGCCTTTGGAGAAAGAGGTTTTTATCAGCCACATCCTTAATACGGATATAGAAGCAGAAGACGAAACCCTGGCGATTACCTTTGCCACCGATATTGAACTGGACCAGGTGCGCAAAATAGAACAGGCCACCGGGCAAAAAATGCAAAACGCCGAACTGCCCGACGAATTGGTTATAGAAAAAACCCGCAAGCAAAAGGAAAGCGAAAAGGTGGTAAAGCCTGTAAAGGTTGACCCTAACAAACACGTGCCGGGAGAAGCTTTTCATGAAAAGAAACCGGAAAACGCCAAGACTTACAACATCAGTGCTAATAAAAAAGCCAAGATGAATAAAAAGAAAAATCATTAAGCTGAAAAAGCAAAGATTTTTGAAGAAAAACGCCCATTTTTCTCCGGTATTTTAGGAAAATTTGAACAGGAAATGGTGTTCCACATCCGTTCCAAAAAAGTGTTCCACTACGTTTTAGCGCGCTTTTTACTTTTATTTTAACAGACTGTTAATAAGGTAAATATGGGCGTTACTTAAAGAACTGGGGTGTTCCAAAGTGTTTCACAAAAAACTGCAAATCGTTGATTATCAGGATAAAGCAAATTCAGGGTGTTCCACACACAAAGTGGAACACCTGGATGGCACTGTCTAAGCCCCGCCGGAGGGCATTTGCTTGTGGTATTTTACGTATAAGTCCTCTACTTTCTTCCGTGCCCAGGGCGTTTTCCGCAGAAATTTCAGGCTCGAATTAACGCTTGGGTCCTCCAAAAAACAATTGATGCGGATACGGTAACCCAGTTCTGCCCAGCCAAAATGCGCCACCAATGCATTGATGATAGCCTCTAATGTTTTGCCCTGCAGCGGATCCTTCGGTTTTTGCTCCATGCGGCAAATTTAGCTATTTACTATGGTTTATACATCCTTACCGTGCAGTTGCACAGGTTTCATAGTTGGCGTTAGCAGGTGCATGATCAACCAGGCGACCAAATAAGCACAGGCGCATATCGCGAAGATGATGTTGTACCCTGCTGTGATATGCCCTGCTTCTTTGTTCATCTCTAAAATGTAGCTGATTAGCAACGGGAAGAATATGCCCCCTACCGAACCCGCCATACTGCCAATGCCCACCACAGAGCTTACGGCTTGCTTAGGGAACATATCAGATGCAGTAGTGAATATATTAGCGCTCCAGGCCTGGTGCGCAGCCGCAGCAAGGCTAATAAGCGCTACCGCTTGCCAAATATTAGTTGCATACCGTGCTGCAAATATGGGCAACACGCATAAGGCGAATAATAGCATGGCTGTTTTTCGTGCCCGGAAAACAGGCATCCCCCGTTTAATGAACCATGAAGACAAGTATCCCCCACCTATGCTGCCCACAGTTGTTGCGGTGTATACAAGTACCAAAGGCAGGCTTGGTTTTTTTAAGTCGAGGTTGAAGGTTGTGGCGAAGTATGATGGCAGCCAAAACAGGAAGAAATACCAGATGGGGTCAGTCAATAATTTGCCTGCCACAAATGCCCACGTTTGGCGGATACCGAAAAGCTCCACCCATTTTATTTTTGTTTCGGGCAAGTTGGATGCGGCGGCTTCTGCTGTATCGCTGTTAATAAATTCTAGCTCTTCCGCAGATATCTTCTTATGTTTTAGAGGCGTTTCGTAAAATATCCGCCAAAAAATCAGCCACACAAACCCAATTGCGCCGGTGATTATAAAAGCCATTTGCCAGTTGTAAACACCCAGTATCCATGGTACCATTACCGGGGCAACCACCGCACCAATGTTTGCACCCGAATTGAATATCCCCGTAGCCAACGCGCGCTCCCGCTTAGGGAACCACTCCGCAACCGTTTTAATGGCCGCCGGGAAATTCCCCGATTCGCCCAGCCCCAAAGCTGCCCGTACCGCAATGAAACCTAAAGTAGATTTAACAGCAGCAGTTAATACCGCTGATACGCTCCAAAAAATAATGGAGATGGTATAACCCATTTTTGTACCCAACTTATCAATAATGCCTCCAAACGCTAGCAAGCCAATAGCATATGCCGCCTGGAATGCCATCACAATGTGCCCGTAATCGGTCTCTGTCCAGTGGAACTCGGTTTCCAGTGCAGGCTTTAACAGACCTATCACCTGTCTGTCGAGGTAGTTGATACTGGTTGCGAAAAAAAGCAAAGCCACTACGCCCCACCTGTAACTAACGCTTTTGGTTTGTGCCATTATCTTACTGGTAATTATTTACTTAATTGTACTAATTCCAATGCCTTTAGGGTATCGGCGTGCAGTTGATCGTACAGGCGCTCGTCTAATACCTGCTTGCTGATAAGTTTGCTGCCCATCCCCACCGCACATACACCCGAACGGAACCAACCGGATATATTACCAGCCTCTATCTCAACCCCACCTGTCGGGATAAATAATTGCCCGGGGAATAAATCGCGGATAGAAGATACAAAAGCCGGACCTAAGATATTGGCAGGAAACAGCTTGATCAGCATGGCCTTATACTGTTGCGCGATGTGTATTTCGGTGGGTGTCATACAACCCGGTATCCACAGCATTTTATAATTTGCAGCAACAAGGGCCACTTCGTTATCTAGAATAGGCGATACGATAAAATCAGCACCCGCGTCTACAAATGTTTCTGCTTCCAGCCCGTTTTTTATAGTGCCTATGCCCAGGTACATACCGGGCATCTCTTGCTTTACTACCTTTTTTATAGCCCGAAAGTTATGCAGTGCCTCTTTGCCGCGGTTGGTATATTCCAACACCCTCACTCCGGCTCTGTACAGGGTGCGCACTATTTCTACGCTCACACCCTCATCCTCGTAAAAAAATAAAGGGAGCATGCCCTGCGTTAATATACTATCTAATACTGTCTCTTTATTGGCCATCCTCTATTGTATTAGTTATTTCTTCAACTGTATTTGTGGTAGCATCGCTGGCTACAAATAGCTTTTTAAACGCAGCAGTTGTAGCAAACCCTAAAGTTTGCTGCGGCGATTGTGCGTTGTAAAACCCATATATCAGCCCGGCCATAAAACAATCGCCGGAGCCTACTTTGCTTATTATCTTCTCCGTGTTATATTCCTGCGAGCCGTAAAAGCCGCCGTCGGTATAAAGCGCCGCGTAGTATTGTATAGTTCCGCCACCATCAAACCTAAAAGTATTGGCAACGGTCTTGCATTTTGGAAATGCCTCCATTATCCTTTCGGATATTGAAAGCGCTTCCTTCAGGTAAATGCTTTTTTGCCCGCTCTCGTGGATATCACCTAACACCGGGATACCCAGCATGGTTTCTGCAGCCCATATATTGCCCATTATCACATCACAATACTTCACCAGCTCGGCCATCACTTCTGGTGGTTGTTTACCGTACTGCCATAATTTAGAGCGGTAATTGAGGTCGACCGATATGGTGATACCCTTTTCTGATGCTGCCTGCAATGCTTCCAAACAAACATCCGCTGTTTGCTGACTAATAGCGGGGCATATGGCTGTAAAATGAAACCAGGTGATACCATCAAGCACGCTATCCCAGTTTATCATACCCGGTTTTAATTCGGCAAAGGCTGAGTTCGCCCGGTCGTATATCAGCGCATCGTGCTTCAGGTCTTTCCCTTTGGTAAGGAAGTAGAGCCCTATGCGGCTGCCGCCGTAAAATACTTTTGAAGTATTGATGCCTTGCTTGCTGACGTAATTAATAACTTGTTCGGAAAGCCCGTTTTTGGGTAATGCGGTAAAGTATTGGGATGGCACACCCCACAAGGCTAATGCTGATGCTACGTTCAGTTCGGCCCCACCTACAAAAGCGGATAGGGCGTTGTCTTCCAGCCATTGACCGGATTCATCAGGACTAAACCTTAACAGCAACTCTCCGAAAGAAAGAACACCACCGGCTTTATAGTTCTTTGATATTCCCCAACTCATTTCTTATCAAAATCAAAGTAATTCTTTGCGTTAAAGTAACAGATATCCTGTATGATCTTTCCCGTCCATTCAATATCGTTTGGAAGCTCGCCATTCTCAATGTCATCCCCAAACAGGTTACAAAGTATCCGCCTGAAATATTCGTGCCGCGGAAAAGACAGGAAACTGCGCGAATCGGTCAACATACCTACCATTCGGCTGATGAGCCCCATATTGGAAAGCGCGTTAAGCTGTTTGGTCATCCCGTCCTTCTGATCCAAAAACCACCAGGCCGAACCCCATTGTATCTTCCCCGCAACCGAGCCATCCTGGAAGTTGCCAGCCATGGTTGCCATCAACTCGTTATCCGCAGGATTAAGGTTGTATAGTATGGTTTTGGCGAGTTTGTCTTCGCTATCCAACCGGTCCAAAAATTTAGAGAGGCTCCTTCCCTGGTGAAAATCACCTATCGAGTCCCGGCCGGTATCGGGGCCGGATTGTTTAAACCCGCGGGTGCTGTTATTGCGCAGTGCACCTATATGGTATTGCTGTACCCAGCCTTTCTCATAATCCCAAATGGCAAACTGATGCAGCATGTACGACTTAAACTTGTTATTCTCCGTGGTGCTGATTCCCTGGCTGCCCCTAATTTTCGCGAAAATATCCGTTGCTTCCTTCTCGGTGCAGTCTTCGGCATACATTTGGTCAATCCCGTGGTCAGACACTGTACAACCATTGACAGCAAAGTAGTTATGGCGTTTTTTTAAAGCGGAGATGTAACGGTAAAAATCAGTTATTTCACTATCCACAACCTTTTCCAATTGGTTGATGTAACTGTTCAGCGCATGGATATTGTCGCTATTCATGGCCTTATCAGGCCTAAATGCCGGTAATACCTTTACGCCAAAGTTGTCGGCTTTTATCTTTTGGTGATACTCCAGGCTATCAATTGGGTCATCAGTGGTGCATATCACCTCCACGTTCATTTTAGTGATAAGGCTACGTACGCTATATTGCGGGCTTTGCAACTTGGCGGTACAGTCGTCATAAATAAAATCGGCTGTGGCGGGCATCAACCTGGAACTGATACCGAAGTAGCGCTGCAGTTCTAAATGTGTCCAATGGTAAAGGGGGTTACGCAATGTATATGGGACTGTTTCGGCCCATTTTTCAAATTTTTCTTTATCGCTGCGCCCGCCGGTTATATAGCTCTCATCTACGCCATTAGCGCGCATAGCACGCCACTTATAATGGTCGCCGTTAAGCCAAATTTGCGTAATGTTATTAAAAGTAATATCACCGGCAATTTCGTTAGGCGGTAGGTGGCAATGGTAATCTATAATAGGCATATCAGCGGCAAATCCGTGGTATAAACGCTTTGCGGTATTGGTATGCAGTAAAAAATCCTCGTCGAGAAAGGTATTCATAGGTATAATAATTCCGGGAGTTGTAATTATAGGGTTATTTGGCCACAAACGAAAAATTTATCTACGAAAACGTTGCCATACAATTAAAAAAGGCACGCACTGATAAAACAACAAAGCCTGTGAGGGCGGTCACAGGCTTTGTCTAAAATGTTATAACGCGTTTACTTTACCACTAAAACGCCATCGGCCATAATGGAAATATCTTTCTTAGGCTCTTTAATTGCAGCAATTTCAGCTTTGCTTTTGCCTGCATCTTTTGCATAATGCACCAGGCGCTCAACAGGGATTTCTTTAACTTTGGCCAAGCCCTCTACCACAACGGTTTTGCCAACAATATTTTGCGGCATAAAGTATGCGTAATCGGTAAACTGCACCATAATAGTTTTGCCGTCATCCTGTGCCAGCTTCATAAAACAGCCCTTCTTTTTGCAAACTTCTACCACTGTACCGGTGATTTTACCTGTGTAAGCAGTATCAGCATTTAAAGCGGTTTTTAGTGCCTCTGTAGTCAACGCGTTATCGGCGGTCACAATTTTGCCATAGGTTACACCCGCGTCGGCAGGTTTAATACTGGTTTGTGCAAAAGTTACTGCCGAAATGCAAAGGCAGATTATAAATAGTGCCGTGGCTTTCATAGTGTTAGCTTGAGTTTAAAATTGAAAATATGCCCAAAAATAAACTATTTCGCCAAACAAATCCTAATCTTTTATAACGATTTCTAATAACGATCGGGTGATAGGCTGTCGGGATTATGTTGATTTATTCAATCAAAAGGAGGATTGCAAACCTGGTATCTAATACTAAGTTATTCTTTAAGTAAAGTATGTTAATTTTTGATTATCAATACAATTTAACTTAAAAGAAAGGAGATATTTGGCACATCCTAGCTTATCACTCTAAATGTCAAATTTATTCGCTCCTTTAATGCTCTGGCTGATTTTGGTACCTGATGCTCCCATTGATGCTGCAACTCCCCTTTCATAATTAATAACGAACCGTTTTCGAGATCGACAGAATACTTTTGCTTCTTATCAGCTTTATGCCTTACATCAAACCTGCGCATCTGCCCAAAGCTTACCGAAGCGATTACGGGGTTTATGCCCAGTTCGGGCTCATCATCGGCATGCCAAGCTACCGAATCGTTACCGTTGCGGTACAAATTCAGCAGCACACTGTTAAATGTAATTCCTGCGGCGGCATCTACCCGTTGCTTAATAAATAGTAGTTCGTCCGTCCAGGGATATGGATCATGTTTTTTTCCGGAGAAGGCGTATGTTTTACTATTGTCGCCATACCAGGCGGTAAGGCGTGGCGTGTTCAGCAATTTTCCGTACATCTGTATGGTTTCCTGGTTCCAGCGGACTTTTGTTTTTAAAACCGGGATAAGCGCATCGCACTCTGCACTGCTGAAAAAATTGGGTTTATAGTCCATCAATTCAACAGGAAGTCTAGGGCTTTGCAGGCCGCCATCAAAAAAGCTAAGCTGTTCCATTCGGGTAAATTAACATTTCGGCACAAAAAGTGTTATATAAAGCCGTAAACTAATCGTTAAAGTTTGAGTTCGGCATTTGTAAAAGAAGGAGAAAATCAATGGCTGCACGAGATAGGCCCATCCATGAACGCCCTATTGGTATTCCTACAGCGCGAGAACGGCGGGCTCCGCATCTACGAACGCAAAAACTATTATAACCAAAAAGAACAGCGCGATGTATACCAAATGAGCGACGGGCTTAGCTACGCAAAAAAGGACGATGGCACATGGTACATTGTATGGGATTAAGCAGTTGTGGCGCTTACACTTTAATAAATATTTTCTTCCGGTAAAGCCAATAAAGTATCAACCAGTCAATTGTTAAAACCAACACGCCTTTTACAAGGCTGCTGTACGCGATACCAAAAATCTGATCGAAATGCTGCCCCAGGTGCGTGTACAGCGTCTTAGTAATAAACCCGCCGAAACCATCTGCCAGCACGTAGGCCACAATTGAATTGGTACCCACAACCACCAATAATAAAGCCCAGCGCTTATGCTTACCGGCATCAATAATTCCGTAAAATAGTGCCAGTAGTAAAAAGCAGCAACCACCACTAAATATTACCCAGCCCGGTGTCCATATTCGTTTTACAACCGGTGCAATCCCGGTAAAGTGTAATAAGCCACCAAAAGCGAGTAAGCCCACCCCTATCACTACAAAATGCTTTACAATTGTAACCGACGCCTTGCCCGACCGCAACATATTGCCCGCCAGTAAACCAATGATCATGGTGCCAAGAGTTGGTATAAAACTAAGTGTAGCGTAACCGCCTGTGTTAAAATAAAACGGATGCTCGCGCGGGAACAGGTTTAAAAACCATTTATCAAACGCCCAGGCCAGGTTGGTGTTCTTATTCCAATGCGCGGCTAAACCTTTAAAATTACCCGTCCAATCTGCGGTAACGCCGGCCGCCTCATAGTCAAAACCTGCACCAGGTAAGGGGTATAGGGCAAAAGCTGCCCAATATCCAACCAAAATTGCAATCAATGTTATTAATTGCGCGCGCTGTTTGCAAAAACCAAGCAGGAACAGGAAAGTATAACCCAAACCAATTTGGCTCAGCGTATCCTCAAAGGTAAAATAGGTTTGACTGGACGATAACGACCTTAAAAAAACACCCAGTACTATCAATATAACCGAGCGTATCAGCGCATGCTTCAACAATTCGCCAAACTCAGCACCTTTGGCCAGCCGGCTGGCAATGGAAAACGGAAGGGCGACGCCTACCATAAAGGAGAAGGATGGCTGTATAAGGTCGTGCAGCGAGCAACCTGCCCATTGTACATGATCCTGGTTAAAATACAGAAACCGCCAAAATACATTACCCGGCAACGACTGCGACACGTGTTGAAAAGATAACACCTCCCCCATCATCAGCAGCATAACAAAGCCACGGTAAGCATCTAAAGATGCAAGGCGGTTACTTGCCACGGGCGCTATTACCGGAGCATCGTTGAGGTTGGTTGTGGTTTTCAAAATGTTATAAGTTAGGTTGATTGATGATGCCGTTTGTTAAATAAAGTTAAACATGTGCGGCAAATTGCCTGTTATTATATTAAAGGGTATTTTGCACACATAAATAACACCGTATGAAAACGTTACGTTTATTATCTGCAATTGCTTTGGTTTTATTGACATTTGCCTGCGGCAATCAGCAGCGTGAAAATAAGGATAAAAAAGCAGATGTGCGCGCACACATTCAAAATAATGGCGTTCCGATATCTTACACAGACACCGGTAGTGGCGACACTACTTTACTTTTCGTGCACGGCTGGTGCATTAATAAAGGATACTGGAGCAACCAAGTGGCATTCTTCGATAAAAAATACAGGGTCGTAGCGATAGATCTGCCGGGCTATGGCGATTCTGGTAAAAACCGCAGTAAGTGGGATACATACACCTTTGCAACCGATGTAAACGCGGTAGTAGACCAGCTAAAACTGAAAAATGTAATTGTAATAGGGCACTCTATGTCGGGTGATATCGTTTTGCAGGCTGCCATCAACCAGCCCGAAAAAATAATCGGCATTGTAGGTGTGGATAATTTTAAAAGCGCAGGCGCACCTCCGACGACCGCAAAGCAAAAAAAAGAAATAGATGACGCTATTACGGCGATGAAGAAGGACTTTAAAAAAGTGGCGTTCCAATGGTTTAACGAAGGCTTATTTTACAAAACCACCAGTAAACTTGTTAAGGATAGGATATTGAACGATGTGGCCCATGCAGACACAGCGGCGGCCATTGGGTCGATGGCACAGCAGGCATACGACGAAGTACCCGCCCTGGCCAAACTAAAAAAGAAGCTTTATTTGATAAACAGCGATTACCAGCCCAACGATACCACCTGGTTGGTGAAAAATAAATTACCCTTTAAGCTATTCATTGTGCATGCAACCGGCCATTTCCCGATGGTAGAGGCACCAGCCGAATTCAACAATCAAATGGAGAAAGTGCTGGCTGATATAAAGCAGTAAATGAGTTATGCAATTCAATGTCTTAATTAATTGAATATTCGTCTATAGAGATTCGTCCGAGCCTATTGCCTATGAATTGCCGTAGGGTTTCTTCAACCGCCCGTCACTGTGTGCAGCATACCGAAGTGTTTCACAAGCCAATTCGTGTAGGCATGCTATCCCAAATTATGTGTTACTACTAAAGAAATATCCCCATTGTTCTTATTTAAATTAATTCTAAATAATATTTGCGTTTTAGACTCGAGTTCTTACTTTTGCGCTTAATTAGACTTAATATAAATAACTAATGCAAGTAACCCTACACCCTACCCTTTCGAAAACAATACTAACCCTACTTTTCATATTTAGCTGTTTCGTACTAAAAGCTGATGATACAGATGACGGCAACAACGGCAAAATAAGCGGGCATGTAACAACAAGCGATGGCAAGCCAGCTTCTTTTGTAACAGTAACCATTAATGGCCTCAATAAATCTACCATGACAGCGGACGATGGCTCCTTCCTGTTCAACAACATTAAGCCGGGCGGCTATACCCTCCGTGTATCGTATACAGGTGCCAAAACCGACGAAAAAACCGTAACAGTTTCTGCCAACCAGGTTACAAAAGTTGATTTTACTTTAAACACAAGTTCCACAGAACTTAACGAGGTAACCATATCATCAACCAAAACCATCAATCGCAAAAATATCAATATCGGCAAAATGAACGTAGCGCCGATAGACCTGCCGCAGAGCACATCTGTTATAGGCCGCGACGTACTAATCCAGCAACAGGCCCTGCGTTTAAGTGATGTAATAAAAAACGTAAACGGTGTTTATTTATACAGTGCGCGTGGCAACACGCAAGAAACATTTGCAGCCCGTGGTTATAACTTCGGCAGTACCAATATGTTTAAAAACGGATTCCGTGTAAACTCCGGTGCTATGCCCGAGATAAGTTCGTTAGAACGTGTTGAAATTTTAAAAGGCAGCGCGGCATTGCTGTATGGCAACGTGGCACCAGGCGGCGTTTTAAATATGGTTACCAAAAAACCGAAGTTTGAGCAAGGCGGACAGGCTTCCGTGACCTATGGCAGCTATGACCTGTATAAGCCTGCCGTTGATGTTTACGGACCTATTTCCTCTAAACTTGCATACCGTGTAAACGCCACTTATGAAAATTCGAAAAGCTACCGCGACTATCTGAAAAACGAGCGTGTTTATGTAAACCCATCATTGCTTTACAAAATAAGTGATAAAACAAACATTATAATTGAAGGCGACTACCTTGATTATAATTTTATACCCGATTTTGGTACCGGGCAGGTTGACAATGTCATCGCAAATGTGCCCCGTAACCGCTATTTGGGTGCAGTATGGTCTACCGGTAAAACAAAACAATCAACCGCAACTGCAACCATCAATCACCAACTGAACAGTCTTTGGAAAATAAGTGGCGGGGTCTCTTATCAGTATTTCGACCGCCATTACCAAACTACCGAACGTGTGCAGCCAGATGCAGCGGGCGATTGGTCGCGCCCCTTAAACCGCACAAAAACTTTAGAAGATTATACTACCGGCCAATTGAACATTACCGGGCAGCTTAATACCGGCCCCATTAAGCACAATATTTTGGCGGGGATTGATGCGGATCATTACAAAAACGACAACTACACTTTTGTAGCTAATGTTACTGTGAATGGGAAGCCTCAATCGAGCTACATCGACCAAAATAATGCGGTGCAAAACGCAATTTACGACAAGATCAACATCTTCGACCTGAATAAGTACACGCAACGCACAGATATGCCAACCATGAACCCGTTTTATGAGGTGATAACCACTACAAACCGTTTTGGGGCATATTTTAATGATCTTATCAGTATATCAGACAAACTGAAGGTACTGGCAGGTATTCGCTGGTCATACCAATACATAGCCCCCACTGCAGTAAACAACTTTAATACGTCAGTATTAATGCTATCTGCAAAAAGCAAAGAGGATAAGGCATTTTCGCCAAGGGTAGGACTGGTTTATAAACCGCTGGAGAATACGGCATTGTTTGCCAGCTACTCTAATTCGTTTGTAGTAAATACAGGCACCGACGTTAATAACAATCCGTTGGATCCATCAATTATAGACCAATATGAAGCCGGTATTAAGAACGATTTCCTGAACGGGAACCTGTCTGTAAACTTAACTGCATACCGTATACTTAATAATAACCTGGCACAAACAGCCACCTTTCAGGCAGATGGCGTAACGCCAAATACCAATACCAATATTAAGGTACTAAGCGGGCAAACTAAAAGTGATGGTATAGAACTGGACATTGCAGGCCACCCTGTTAAAGGGCTGGATATTTTAGCGGGTTATAGCTATACAAACGCACGTTATACCAAAACATCAACCGTAACAGGAAGTGTTATAGCTGGGCAGCCATTACTGAACGTGCCTAAACATACTGCCAATACCAGCGTGTTTTACACCTTTCTTGATGGAAAGTTAAAAGGCTTCAAGGTAGGCGCATCAGCCTTTTTTCTGGGCGAGCGTATTTCCGGCTTCCTAAATACCGTTGGCCAAACGCAAACAGGATCCAGATTGGTTTACGTACCTAAGTTTACCACGGTTGATGCTTCGGTAGGATATACTTATAAAAAGGTATCTATCATTGGCAAAATATCAAACATTGGCAACGTTCTCAACTGGAATGTGCATGAGAATTACAGTGTTAACCCGATACCGCCAAGGCAATTTTTAACTACGCTGAGCTACAAATTCTAAAACAAAAACAACCGGGGTATGCGCAGGCAGCCCCGGTTTTACACTTTAAGCCATGAAGGTATT
>CBFGNE010000027.1:0-13292 GCA_965649995.1 uncultured Mucilaginibacter sp. | reverse complement strand
ATGTTTTTTTGATATAGTAATCTACCGAACCGGTGATGCGGTTGTTTAGCAAGCCAAAATCTAAACCAATGTTGGTGGTGGCGGTGCTTTCCCATTTCAGGTCGGGGTTATCATTACGTACCGGGCCAATAGGGTTGGTGATAACGCCATTGTTGAGGAATTTACCACCGCCCGGAGGGATACCATATATCAGCTGCGCTGTAAAGGCATCAAAACCAAGGCTGTTACCGGATACACCGTAACCTGCACGCAGTTTCAGATCACTGATAACCGGAGCCTTTTCCATAAATTTTTCGCTGATGATCCTCCAGCCAACAGATACCGCCGGGAAGTACCCATGGCGCTGGTTGATGCCGAAGGCTGATGAACCGTCTTCCCTTAACGATGCCTGCAACAGGTATTTATTATTATACTGGTATTGCGCACGGCCATAAAAGGATATTAACCGCAAGGTAGAGATATAGTTAGGGTCGAACTTGATCTGCGACAGGTTGCTTGGGTTAGAAAGGAACAGGTTGTTAAAGGTTAAGGCATCATTAGAGAAGCCCTGCGTTTGAATACCGAACCCGTCGTTGGTACGGTCTTGCTGGTAAGAGTAACCGCCCAATAATTTAAGCGAGTGCAAGCCAAACTCCCTGTCGTAGTTTAAAAAAGCCTCCACCACATCGCTTGTATTTTTGTAGGCGATACGGTTAGCAACCCCGCCCGCGCCTACAGCAATGCCCGATTTACTGTTTAAATAGGTGTTTACGTTGTTTTGGTCTTTCTGGGTAGAACCGTTCAGCGTAAATTTTAACCCTTTTAAAATATCTACCGATGCAAAACCATTGATAAGGGTTTTGTTATTATCGGTTTTAATAAAGTTATTGTCTATTAGCGACAAGGGGTTTAATGGCCCGCTACCTGTACGCGTGTAATTTTCTTTATAACTGCCATCGGGGTTAAATGGGCTTACCGTTGGCAAGTAAAATAACATACCCGGCAGTACCTGGCTTTGATAGATATCATCGCCTTTTGTTGCGCTATTGGTTAGCGTTATGCCCAGTTTTAGCCTATCGTTAAAAAAGCGCTGGTTTATATAGCCTTTAAAAATGGTACGCTGCAAATTGGTGTTTTTTAAAATACCTTGATTTTCAAAGTAGTTTACGCTTGCGCCATACTCAGCGTTGTTGCCGGCGCCACTGTATGATAGGTTATGGTTTTGCGAATAACTCGTCCGTTGCCCCAATTGTTGCCAATTGGTGTTGGAGCCATCATCATCCAATGGTTTGGCTAATGGGGCTACACCGTTATCGGCTAAGTATTTGCGCAATTCGTCGGCGGTTAAAACATCAATGTTTTTTGATATTTTCTCCATGGCACCGTAGGCGCTGTAAGTAAGCCTGGTTTGGCCGGCCTTTGCTTTGCGCGTGGTAACAATTATTACGCCGTTGGCAGCACGCGAACCATAAATAGCGGTTGATGACGCATCTTTTAATACATCAATGCTTTCAATATCGGCCGGTGCCAGCAGGTCTATCGAGGCACCGGGTACACCATCTATCACATAAAATGGCTGCTGCGCTGCGCCCTCGCGCAAGGTGGATGGGCCACGTAAAATAGTAGCGGGTTGTTTGTTGGGGTCGCCGCTTTTGGTGATGTTTAAGCCGGCAACCTTGCCTTGCAATAATTCTGCCGGGGTTGTTAAAACGCCTGCGTTAAAATCTTCTGCTTTAACAGAGGTGATGGCACCTGTAACGTCTTTTTTGCTCGATGTGCCGTAGCCAATAACCACAACATCCTTTAATTGCTTTGCATCGGGTAATAAGGTTACGTTAATGGTATTATCATTGCCAACTGTTACCTCTTTTGTAAGGTAACCAAGGTAGCTGAATTTTAAGGTAACCGAATTGCCGGTAACGGTTAGGGCGTACTTTCCGTCCACATCGGTCATTACGCCGGTATTGGTGCCGGAAACCACCACTGAAACGCCGGGAAGCGGCTGGTTTTTTTCGTCGGTAACGTTGCCTTTTACAATGCGGCTGGTTTGCGATAATGCCGGCAACGCGCTGAATATAATAGCGCAAAGCAGCAGCACCCATTGCCTGGAATGATAGCTTGTGCCATTAAAAAAACGATGGTAAGTTTGTTTCATAAATAAAATGATTAAGGGAGATTAGCGTATTTATTGAATTAAATGCAAAGTAAAACATGCTTTATTATCAAAGTATCAATTACCTGTTAGCTTATTAATAACAAATACTCTGAATAAGCGGTGTGAATTTAAGTTTAACTAAAGTACTTAACAAACGGTTAACAAAAAATTAACACGGGAAGTGCCCGGATGGTACAAAACAACAAAAGCGACATGATAGGTGCCGCTTCTGTTGTTTTAGTATTGGTTATGATCAATCGTCGGTGTCTTTGCCGGCTAAGTTTGCCGGGTAGGTTTTTTTGCCTTTGGCGGCAAACCATAATATGCGGTTCATTACATCGTCGTTACCGCCGTCTATATGGTCGTACTCGGGGCGTAACGATAGTTTGGCATAATGTAAGGCCTCGCCCTTCAGCATAGCAGTACCGGGGTTAATTTGGTCGAGGGGCACGCGGTTGCCAAGGCTTTGGTAAGACGTGGTGATAGCCCGGTTGTTAAAGCATTTAAACATGGGCAGCGCAGTGGCATCCATAATATTCATGGGCGGGATACCCAATATTTGCTCTATCGACCGTACCATGCTTACCTGGTTGTAATTGTTGCTTACCTTGCTTTGAAAAACACTGTACGGGCTGATAACAAAACCTGTGGTGCGGTAGGCGGATACGTGGTCCCAGCCGGCTTGCGAATCATCCTCGGTAACAAATATCACTGTGTTTTTCCAAAAGCGGCTTTTGCTTACCGCCTCTACTATACGGCCCAGGGCAAGGTCGTTATCGGCAACCATTGCATTTGGGGTAGGCAGGCCCGGGCGGGTGCCTACGGTATGGTCTGCAGAGAGGGCCATTACCATTAACTGCGGCAGCGCATCGCCGGGTTGGGCCTCATAGTCCTTTAATTCTTTAATAAAGGCCGAAGCGCGTAGTTGTTCGGTTATGCGGTGTTCATCCGAGCCGGGGAAGTTTTGCGATAGCATAGGCCTTACCCGCGATATGGTGCTGGTATTGTAAAACTTAAGGGGTTTACCCGCTTTGTAATCGTTGTAAATGGAAGTCCACGTTTGGGTATCGTCTAAATGTGGAGCACAGGCTTCGCCGTATATCCGCACGGTTTTACCGTGGTCGGCAGCGTTGTTCCATATAAAGCCACTGCTGCCATATACCAGGGCATCTTCCTGCACATGCGGGTAACTACGAAACCAGGCCCTTACGCTTTTCTCTACGTAGTCGGTCACCATGGCGGCATCCGTCCATTGGTGGCCCTCGGCAGAGCATTTGCCCGATGCATAGTAATTATCGAGCAGTAAAAACTTGCGGGCCAAATTGTGCTGGTTGGGTGTTATGCTGTCCCCATAAATACAAAGCGATTTGGCGCCATTCCCCTCGGGCATATCACCCAGCACCTGGTCGTAAGTGCGGTTCTCTTTAATAATGTATAGCACATGGTTAAATACCGATGGCTCGCCTATACGCTCGGGCATGGGGCGCGGCTTTACATTTTTGCGTGGCGTTAACCGCGCTATCTCCTGGCGGAAGGTTAAGTTAAGGTCTTTTACCCGTTTGGTGTACAATTGCAGGGTTTTATCATCGGGCAGGCCAATCACCGATACGGTAGCTTTTTGATGATGCGAGTTAAAAGCTTCTACCTCATCGCCGCCGGGGCGGTCGCCTTTGTCGAGTTCTTTGCTGCCGGTGCGGGCACCTTCGCCCTCTAAATTGGTTACGTACAGGTTATTGCCATCAACTGCCAGCCCGCCCGGGTAAGCCTCGGTAGGGATAAAGCCTTTTACTGCGCCCGCGCCAAACCCTTTCGTTGCCGCTTTATCGCCCAGTTGCATTACGGCAACCGCGTTGTCCAGCCCGTTAGCTACATATAAAATGGTTCCATCGGCATTTATGGCCAGGGCATTGGGGGTATCGCCAACAAAACTCTTTTTGCCGGGCATCAGCTTTACAGATAAAGTAGCCACGGTTTTTAAACCGGCTACAGAAAGTACCGACACGTCATCGCTGTTACCATTGGCCACATACACAAACTGCCCGTCGGGACTGTTAATAATGGCATTAGGATGCAGCCCTACCGGGATCTCTTTTATTGTTGATCCGGTTGCAATGTTTATTACTGATACCGTACCCATCAATGTACCCCCCGTTTTAGGGTTGATATAGGCATTGCCATACGGAACGCCTGCGGTTTCTTTGCTCAAAGTATCGGTTGGCAGCGGGCCGGCCCAGTTGGTTACAAAAGCTTTGTCCTGCACAATGGTTAAACCGTACGGCGCAACACCGGTAGGTTTCTCCCAAACGGTTTTGTTGGTGGCGAGGTCTATTTTTACCAGTTGGTTGTTGCCGTTTAAAACTACGTACAAGTAATCGTTGCCGCCTTCGCTGTTAATGCATATCTCGTTGGGTAGTGCCAGCGGCGAGGGGCTTTGCGGCTTAAATTCTATGGTGTTAATAATATTGATGTTTTTGCCATCCCACGCGGCCCTAAAAACGTACGAATGGGAGTTTTTACCGCTTGCTATGGCAGCGCTCCAAAACAGGTTGGTTGCGCCTTTTAGTTGGGCTACTTTTAAACCCGAGTAGGTGCTCATCAGCCCTTTGTACCTTGCATCGCTGTTATAAATCCAACGCGTAATAAGTTTTTTAGTTGCTGTATCAATTATGGCTATGCCATACCGGTCTTCAACGGCCATTTGGGTTGTGCCGCCAATAAGTTTTACGTCCATACTGTGGTTCTCCACTTCGGGGCCACCAAAGCTTATTACCTGCCCTGCCGGATTTATGAGGCGGTTATAGGGCATCATTACGGGTAGCAGCTTATTGGTGAGGGTGCTGTCATCGTACGGATGGTGCATGGCCCGCTCATCACTACCCGCGTCGATTTTTTTTTCTAAAACAGAATGGCAGGCCGACATGCTTAACAGGCAGGGCAACGCAAGCAGGAATGTTTTTATACGCATAGCTTTCAAATTACCGCATTTTACATTTATTTAGTATACACAATGTATTAACAAACTATTACATTGCCGCTTTATTGCAATTTTAACACAAGCTGACAGCGATTTGGGCGTGTAAAAATAACAATTGCCTAAAATTGGGGTTACACAGCTTGCCTAACTTTGAAGCATTATTATCCAGTACAGGGCTTAGCTGCAATAGCATTAGCCCTTAATAGTATTAAGCAGCCATCATGAAGACGATCTCTACTTTATGCGTATTTGTACTTTTATGCATCAACATAAAAGCTCAAAACATTAACCCGGACAAGGGCAATATAACCACTACTAATGTTCCTGTGCAGCCCTTTTTATTTTCGGTTAACACGCTTACCTCCGGTTCCCCTTTTTGGAGTGTTAGTTACAGCAGCGGCTATGGCCAACGTACGGCAGGCCCTTTCGGTTACGACGGTGCCGACCAGCAGGTGGCCGTTAAAGGTTATCTGGGCAACCGCTTTACTTTGTATGCTAATACTGCGCTGGGTTTTGCCCGCGGCGGTGGCGTAAACAGTTCCCAGCAAGCCGAAATTATACGCGATTTTATTGGCGGAAAGCAACCGCAGGGCGCCCGTTTCGGTGTAGGCTTGGGGGTTAACCGCGATTTTTCGAACGTAGGGGCCGTTTTTAGCCGCATTACCGCTTCATTTGATGCTGCCTCATGGCGCATGGGTGGTAATCTGCGCTTCGAGAAAGCCTTTAGTAAGCAACGGGATGGAATAGACCTGGTAACAAGCATAGGTTTCCAACGCCGTATTGCCGGCCCGGTTTTTGCCGGGATAGAGGCCGTGGGCGAAGATTTGGAAGGTTTTTGGGAGCCCGATGAAGCAGAGGGCGGTGCGAAATTACTGGTTGGTCCGTCTATCAATATGGTGCCCAATAACTCCAGGTTTTCTTTTTCGGTTTGTGGCGGCCCCGTTTTTTATGCAACCCGTGGTACTGCTGCAACATCGCAGGCAATAAGGGATGTGGGTACGCTGGCCTCGCAAAACGGGTACACTATCAGAGCAATGGTTTCTTTTAATTTCAGATAAAACTTAATTTTCGCCCCATAAGCTTAAATACTGAGCTGCGCGCGAACTCATAACGCACCGGCGTTAATTATCCCTCCGGGCATTACATAGCTTTAATTTTATAGCAGATGTTCAAAAAAAGCATTCAAAATTCCCCTTATAGTGGTGTTCTCTTTACAGTATTATTGTTTATTACGGCTATTGGTAGCAGTAACGTGGCGCTGGGGCAGGTAAGCCACAAAAACCCATGGGCGGTTAAGGATGTAGGCGTGTTGCCACCAATCAACAGCCTTAGCGATGGCGTTTGGCTAAAGGGCGAACTGCATGTGCATTCGCGCCACAGCAAAGAATCCTCTAATAACTCAGTCGCCAAAATAATTGCATTCTCCAAATCTGTTGGGATGGATTTTCTTTGTATTACCGATCATGACAACCATGTGGATGGCGACGTTGCACACAATACCTGGGTCGACCCCGAATTTAAATCAGATTCTGTTTTGTTACTATACGGTGCCGAGTGGACTACCACCCGTGGGCATGGTAATGTATTTTCGGCCAAGCCGTACGATCATCAGCAGCTTTATGATGTGCGCGACCAGCGTGATGTAGTTATTGGAGGTGTGAAGAAAAAGCTCGGCATCCATCTTTCAGCCAACCACCCCAGCGGCAAAGATAATTTTGGGTTCTCTTATGACCTGGTACAATCTATAGAGGTTTGGAATTCCGTTTTGTGGGCAAAAAATGCCAATGCGATAATGATATGGGACGATATGCTCTCCTCTGGCCGCAAGCTTACGGGCAGGGGCGGGAGCGATGCCCATCACGGCACGCCGGATACGCCAGAGCAAGCAACGGCCAACACCAGCCAGCGGAGTGCTAATTATGTGGGTACCCCAACAACATGGGTGTTTGCGAAAAACCGCACTGCGCAGGCGGTTGTAGACGCGCTTACCAACGGACGGGTAGCTATCAGCTCAAACCCCTTTGCACCCCGGGTAGAGTTTTATGCCGACTTAAATCAGGATGGAAAAATGGATATGATGATGGGCGACAACGCTAAAGCCACCGGCAAGCCTGTTAAGTTCCGCATTCAACTTACAGGAGATAAAATACCGGAAGGTACTTTTACCATTACTGTAATTAAAGACGGCGGTAAATTTGCAACGCTACAGGTCACCGATAAGGTGCCGGCAGTGGAGTTTACCGATACGCCAAAGGTATTGGGCCGAACCTATTACAGGTTGGTGGTAGAGGGCCCGTCAACCGATTATCCGCAGGTACCACAGGCAGCGAAAGCAAATGGGAGTATGGTAGGGCTATCTAACCCAATATGCTTCAACTTCGACCCCGCATTTTAATTCAAGAACTATGGTTTTTTTACCCCCGGTTTAATCCCTAAAATCGAACCATAATGTACCGTTTACAGGCTTGCCATCGGCGTGGTTTTTTTGGCTTTGAGGCCCCATCACTTCTGCCGACTGGAATTTGGTACCGATAGGGCTGATAGCGCTCATAAACCCTATGCTACCATCCGGGAAGGCGGGCTCTACATTGTTGTTGCTTAGGGCGGCCTGTTCCCTTGCCGGGCGGTATAGTTGCAGGTACATATTTTTATCGCTGGTATAAACCGTAAACGGCGATTCTTTATTTTCTATAACCGCCCAGTTTACTTCGGCATGGTAGCCTTTAAACTCGGGGTAGCCCCAGGTCTCGCCGGTTATGGCGTTGTTATAGGCTTTATGCCATACGCCAAAAGCCTGCCCCTTTAACCGGTTCTTCCAAGCGCGGTATGGCCCGCGGCCAAGCCATTTTAGCCCGGTTACTTTTTCTTCGGGATAGTTAAAGGTGATGCCCATAAAACCCACATCGCCCTGTTGGGCGTATTGGTACTCCAGCTTAACAGGTTGCCCGGGCGTAAACACCCACTTAATATGCAGCGGAGCCGCTCCTTCGTAAGTGGCTTCTATCAGGTATTGCGCTTTATCTGCTTTAAAAGTAAACTGTTTTAAAGTAGTGTTAACACCTGCCAACACCGGTCCGCCCGATAAGGATACCGTGCCGGTTGGTTTCACTACCTTTTGGATATACCCGGTGGCCTTATCAAAATAATAACTGATGCCGTCGCATTTTATGGTTAATGAATTGTCGGTTTCGATGATCTTTATAGCTGATGCGTTTGCGGGCGTAGTTTTGCCCGGTGCCGCAGCGGGCGTATGTAGTGCCCAGGTCCAGGTAAATATTTCTTTTTTATCGGGGCCGTAGGCTGTAAGGTAAAGGGCGTCGCTTTTTTGCCAGGCAGCAGGCAGGTTGAGGTTAAGCAATCCCTTTTCGCCGGGTTGCAGGTTGGGTACCAACGGCATGCCTGTTGCCTGCACAATAGCTGCGGTACTTTTACTTTTTGCCGGTGGGAATTTTACCAGCCTCCATTTAAAGGTGCATTGTTTAAAGTTGGTGAAAGCATACCTGTTCACTACAGCTATTTTTCCGTCGAAATTTTTGCTGATAGGCTGCGGATCGATATACACCGGCGACCAGATTTCTTTAATGGTGTAAAAGCTTGCTTCTTTTTCGCGGTGCGGGCCAACAATGCCGTCGGGCGCGTGGTTGCCATCGGCATCATATGCTCCGTTTTTATCCGTACGGATGATGGCTTCATCCAAAAACGCCCAGATAAACCCGCCCGCCCCATGCGGGTGCTTCATCATAGCACCCCAAAAATCATCCAGCGCAGCGCCGGCGCCGCCATCGTATAAGCCGTGCATAAACTCGGTAGGGAAAAATACTTCCTGCCCGGTGGCCGCTGCTTTTGCCATATAATTATAATCGGGGTAATGCTTGGTGTCGGTACCGTTAAATTTTTCCCAGGGGTGCAGCACGGTGCGTTTTTGTGGGTCGTAAAGGGCGTAATCGTTATCCAGCCCGCGGTTCCAGCCGCCCTCGTTGCCGTTATCCCAAAAAATAACCGAGGGGTGGTTTACATCGCGCAGCACCAGCTCTTTTACCAGTTTATGCCCTACTATCGTATCGTATTTGGCCTGCCAGCCGGTTAGCTCATCCAGCACATAAAGCCCCAGGGAATCGCAAACATCTAAAAACTCATGGTCGGGCGGGTAGTGCGACATGCGGACCGCGTTGTTATTCATCTCCTTCATCAGCTTTGCATCCATCAGGTGGATGGCTTTGCTCAGCGTGCGCCCGGTTTCGGGCCAAAAACTGTGGCGGTTAGTACCTTTTAATATTACACGCGCACCGTTTACGTACAAACCATCATTCGCCCGCACTTCCACCGTGCGGAAGCCAAATTTTTGTTTGACGCGGTGGATAATGCCCCTGCTATTTTTAATAGTTACCGCAACCTGGTACAGGTTAGGGAACTCGGCGCTCCACAAGGCGGGCTTGCTAAAATAGCCTTTCAACTGTAGGCTGTCGGCAGCGGCATCTGCTCTTGCCTGCATGGGCGCACCAACATTTTGCCCCTTTAGAGTTTGCACCTGTGCGGTAATAGTTTCATCGCCTTTTAAATTCCTGGCAAAACCATTCAGCAAAAACGAGCCATCAGCCTTAGCATCAATTGATGTCCTGTCGATAAAGGTTTCGGGCACCACCTCCAAATAAACGGGACGGTAAATACCACCAAGTACCCAAAAATCGCTGTTGCGGCGTTCGGCGTCGTTTACAGATGAATTTGCCGAAGTTTTATCAACCCTAACTTCTAATAAATTTTTGCCGTTGGGTTTAAGCAAAGCGGATATATCGTATTTAAATCGGTAAAAAGCACCCTGGTGCACCGGCCCGGCCTGTTTGCCGTTTACCATCACTTTGGCATCCGTCATCACCCCCTCAAAAACAATAAACACCTTTTTGCCGGCACCGCCCGGCGAAGCAAATTCATATTTATATAGGCCTTGCTCGTTTGCCTTTACCTTATCGTGCCCATAATTATAAGTTCCGAAGCCTTGTTGCTCCCAGTTTGATGGTACTGCAATTTTTGTCCAGCTGCCGCTTTTGCGGCCTTCGGTGCAATAAAAATCCCATTGCACGGTGTGGTCCTTATCTATCCCCGAGAGGTATTTGATAACCGTTTCCTGCGAAAAAGCATTAAGGCATACCGGCAGTAATAATAGTTGCAGCAATATTTTTTTCATAACTCTTTATTAAACGTACTATTTGTTTATCGGCATAAACTAAACAAGGTTAATTACTCTTCCTCATTTAAGAAAGTATCCCCTAAATTAAAATTACGCAATCGTTGTCATATGGGGATGCAAAGCAACATAGCTAATTGTATTCCACGGCAGCATCGCCCGGGGATATTCTAAAGCACCCTTAACAATAGGTTAATTTTAACCATTTTTACGGCTAAAGTTAACCTAAAATTTATCATAACTTGCGTGTCGTGTTATACGTACAACAAAAATACGCTATCCGTTCTGTGGCTATATCCGTTTTTAATAGATGTTACATCGCGCTTTTACCGGCCGCCTGGTGCCGGCAGAATGCCAAGGTACTTCCGTGTTAAATATGCTCAGGCGGGCGTTTTTTAAAATGAGTGTGTTTTTTACAATTATTTTTTATTTAGGGCTTGTATCTAAAAAAAAACTTATAGATTAGTATATTAAAACCAACACGGCTAACCGTGCCATTATAAACTTTTGCTCTTCGCGGTGTTAAATAACTGTTTGCATAAAGGAAGCATTTATAAAATATTTAAGGATTTTTTTTAACTAAATGATTAGCCTTATTACCCCCAGCATACCTACAGATGTGTCGGTGCCACAGCCCGATGATGCATTTTTATTGAGGCAGGTAGGTTGCAGTTGCGAACGGTCTTTTAATGCGCTTTTTTCGAAGTATTGGGAAAAAGCGTATTCAGACGCATTTAAACGGCTAAAGGATGCCGACCTCGCGAAGGACGTTGTTCAGGAAGTGTTTATGCATATTTGGGAAAAGCGCGAAACGTCGCATATCCTGAATTTGCCCGCCTACCTCAATGTCGCCGTTAGAAACAAGGTGTTTAAACAGGTAGAGAAGCAAACATTGCACAATCCTTTTTTTGAGGAGCTGGAAAATATCCCTTCTAAACATTCCAACGCGGATGAAAACCTGCTATGGAAGGAATTTTTTGATTCGTACGAGGTGTTGGTGAAAAGCCTTCCGGCCAGCCGGCAAACCATTTTCCGCCTGCATTACCAGGAAGATTTAAGCACAAAGGCAATTGCGGCGGAGTTGGGTATTTCGCGGAAGACGGTTCAAAATCAGTTAGGGAAGGTAATGAAAAAGTTAAAAGTATCGTTGCTGCCTTTGTTGCCGCTACTCCTGTTTTTTTTAAAATTGGAGTCAATACCTTTTATTTAAACTATTTCAAAAAATAGGCCATAGGTATCAGGCCAATAGCTATCTATTACACCGCATAAGCATACTACCGTAACTATAGCACAATTCCTTCTTTCTTATTTGTTGTTGAAAGCGGGACAAAAAAAATTTCAAAAAGCGGTGGGACTTTATTGCTTTTTTGGGTCATGCATATAACCAATTGCTCAAACTGTTTAAATGGAAAAAAAATATTTTCTCGAATTGTTGGCGAAGCACCGTAAAGGATTAGCAACTGCGGAGGAAAAACAGTTTTTAATAAAATTCTATGATGCTTTTGCGTCCGAACGGGATGTAATAGGCCTGATGGGCGATGATGAGAAACAACAGTTAAAACAGGATATTCAAAACGCAATATGGGGCAGGATTCTGCAGCAATCGGAGAAAAACGTGGTAGCATTAAAACCCTGGTATTTGCGCAAGGTTGCGGCGGCGATGTTTCTGATGGTTTGTGCTGCCAGTATATGGTACCTTTCTGCTAACCGGCATCCACAGGCTAAAGTTGAAGCACAAGCAAAAAAACTGCAACCGGCCAATATTTACGTTGTGTTAAAGGATGGAAGCACGGTAATTTTGAGCCATGGGAGCAAACTTACTTACGCACCAGATTTTGCGAAACGCGAGGTATTCCTTTCCGGGCAAGCTTACTTTGATATTAAACACGATTCGTCCCGGCCGTTTGTAGTACATACCGGCAATGTTTTTACCACTGTTTTGGGTACTGCTTTTAATATTAAAGCACTGCCCGGCGAAAAAGTTATTACAGTAACCGTAACCAGGGGCAAGGTAAAAGTAAGTGATGAGCGTAAACTGATAGGCGTAATTGTGCCAAATCAGCAAATTATTTACAACACAAGTGTTGCAAGCGCAACCAAAACCCATATAACAGCAGCTACTTTTACCGACTGGACAACCAAAAGTAACCTTTATTTAGAAGATGTTACTGTTGCCGAAGCTGCCAAATTGTTTGAGGAGCGGTTTAAAGTGAAGATTGTATTTGGCGATGATAGTATTAAAAATAAACACTTTACTACTTCTTTTGATAACGCGGTGAGCCTCGACAAGGCCTTGATAAGCATCTGTGCTTTTAACGATGCTACATATACCTATGATAAAGAACACACACTTATAACCATAAACTCAAAAACCAATTAACTAAATCCTCAAATATGAAGAAAATTTATCTAAACTATCCGTCCGGCCGTATTCTGAAGAGCGCCTCACTAACTCTTTAGCATAAAAAACCCGCAGAATATTTCCCCAGGGGAAATGTACTCCGCGGGCCTGTTTTGCCATCGACTGCAATCGATTGCTGAACATGTGTTTTAAATTTTTAAATCAATCCAGACATTAATCACTTAAAACGAATTAAAATTATGAATTTTTCTACAATTTATGCGCACCTGCGGCATTTTGTCCAGTTTATGCTCAGGTTGTGCTTGCCACCAAATCCCAATTTTAAACTAATTATGAGAACAGGGATAGTTACCGCATTTGTGTTCATCACCTCAATTCCGGTTTTCTCGGCCACCACGGCCAAGAGCCAGGTGGTTGAGAAGGTAGAAGTGAACATCTCGCTCAAAAACGAATCGCTGGTGAAAGCCTTCCGGAAAATTGAAGCGCAAAGCCCGTTTCATTTTATGTACCGTAACGAAGATGTTAAGGGCGTCCGCAATTTAGAAGTGCCGGCCGGAACCCAGTCGGTTGCAGCGTTGCTGAAAACCGTACTTGCAAACACCTCGCTTATTTTTCAGCAAATAGACAATCAGATATTGAT
>CBFGNE010000026.1:0-13303 GCA_965649995.1 uncultured Mucilaginibacter sp. | reverse complement strand
ACTACTGCGCGTATTGCCCCATAAAGCCCGGCAATCCAAACCAACCCCGGGCATCATTCGGCCAGGCCGATATGAAAAGGGTGAAATTAGTGAGCGGCAGGTTGCTCATCTCGGCTGCTGAATCGCATACGGGCAAATATTCTTTGCAGGTGCCCGGTTCCTTAACATTTACAGTAGCCCCACCCGTTAGTTGCAAGGATGCCAGGCCAAATCCCGCAAAACCCACCCGTGATGCTACCCGTAATATTCCAGTTCCCGGTAAAAAAACCTGTGCCGAATGCGTTGGCGGCTTTTATCCTGCAGGAAATAAAAAATATGTATTCTCCGCCTGGGTTAAGGTAAACAGCCCGCAGCCTGTATTATCCTGCAGCGATGCCTCTGTAGTAATCTCAAATGTTAGCTCGGCCATCACACTTCGTTCGGAAGGGCCGGTTATTGAAGGCTGGCAAAGGATAATGGGAACGTTTACAACGGCGGCTAATGCCGGCGTAGTCAGGGTGCAGCTGATCAAAGGCAATGCTGATACTTTTTTTGACGACCTGCGGATATTCCCTTCCGATGCCAACATGGTGTCCTACGTTTATGACGACGTAAACCTGCGGCTTACTTATATCCTCGATGAAAATAATTACTTCAGCAAAAACGAATACAACAACCAGGGCGAACTCGTCCGCACAAAAAGAGAGACGGAAAAAGGGGTTATAACCATTAAGGAAGGCAATTCTTCTCTGGCAAAAATGCAACAATAATATGGCGAAGCAAAAACATATCCTGTTATGCCTGCTGCTGCTTCTGGGGCTGGGCGCGGCCGCTAAAACGTATCCCAAGGTCAATTTCCCGTTATCGGGAACAACTTTAATGGGTTATAATGGAACCGCCGTTAATTTTGCCGCCACCTATCCGGGAATGAATGCAGGCAATGTAAGCCAGTTGAATACCGCCAACAGGGCCACCACCATTCAAAATACCATAGAGCTGGTTTTAAAGAATAATTATGCCTTTGGCGCCAATGCGAAAGTTACCGTGACGGCAAATGTAAAATACTACCGGATCGATACGTTACCGCCGGCCGTTAAAGCTATAACGCTTGAAATCGACTACCAATCCGGAGCACTTACCAAGGCAGGCATATCGAATATTTATGCCTTTAAAAATGCCTATAAAGTGGAGTTGACAGTCACTAATGTGGTAGTTACCGGAGATGCCGGTGCCGACCTGAACCTGCTAAAGACTAAATTAGAGGATTTTATAGAGTTGAACGTGGGCTTTGTACAAGAACGTATCACCCGGATTGATTATAGTTCTATTCCTAATAATATTACAGCATGCGAGGATAGGGTGACGGATGAATTAGTCATCAACTGGGATGCGTTGCCTGATGCCGAATCTTATGAACTGGAATATACTTTTGTGGATGATTACGGCGATACTTATAACACGCCGTTAAATAGCGCAGCGATCGCTTTTAATTTTAAGGACAACAGCACAAGGGTCGCTTTAAAGGATAATTATTACCGTATTCCCCTGGTTTACGAGCGGGGCTATATCTTATACCGGGTGAGGGCAATTGGCTGGGGCGGCAATGCGCTGGATCAGCCAGTTAATTGTATATGGAGCGGTACTGAACGAGGGAGGGTGAACACTTTTGTCAATACATATTACCATAACACAGCCCATGTAAGCGATGCGGCCAACTGGCAAGCGTCCGCCACTTTTGCCGAAGAAGGCAAACGCAGCGATGCTGTCAATTATTTCGACGGTACATTCCGTTCGAGGCAAACCGTAACGGCAATGAATTTGGAGCGGCAACTGCCGCATGACCTGCCGTGGATATTATTAAATCCGCAACTGGGGACTTTGGATTGCGTGCAGCCTGGGAGTGATAAAGAACGCGAGGTAATTGCCGGCGAAATCATTTACGACTACCAGGGCCGGCCGGCGGTAAATATTTTGCCTGTGCCAACCAATTCATTAAAGCTGGAATACCTGCCGCTGCTAAACATCAGCAACGCCACGCAGAAACCGTATAACTGGCAGGATTTTGACAAGCCCGGTTTCACCTGCCCGGCTACCGGGCCGTTATCAAACCTCCCGAATTCAACCACGGGGATTATGGGGGCCGCGGCCTATTATTCGCCTAATAACCCCAATAAATTAGGTTTCAACGCATTTATCCCCGATGCTGCGGGATTTCCTTTTACCCAGCTTAGCTATTTACAGGATAATACCGGGCGGGTGGCAGCGCAAAGCGGGGTTGGCCCGGCTTTTAAATTTGGCAATAACCACGAAACCCGCTTTTATTATGCCGCACCGAACCAGGAGGAGCTTGACCGCATATTCGGCACAGAAGCAGGGGATGCATTAAGGTACCAAAAGAATGCCGTAATGGATGCAAACGGGCAGGTCTCGGTCGCCTATATGAACCCCGAAGGCAAAACCATCGCCACTGCGTTGGCCGGTTCAAACCCCGCCAACCTCGACCAGTTGGATAACCTGGGCAATAATACCATCAATGTATCGCTGATGAGTAAAAATGTGGTTAATGTGAGCGATAAAACGCTGGTAACGGAGCACCAGTTTTTGGTAAGCGCCGACAATACCAATTATACATTTGATTACAGCATCGGCCCAAAAACGATCGACACCATAACCTGCAGCGGCGCCCAGGTTTGCCTGGATTGTATTTATGATATTGAGATATCCCTGAACCACATAGAGAGTTGCACTACTATGCAACTGCCCATTTACACGGGCACAATTGGCAATTTGATAAATAGCAGCGGGCAGGTAGACCTTAATTGCGATAATAACAGCAGCACCGGTAATTACCCCCGCCAGTTTGTAAAAACGCTAAGCATCGGCACCTATGTGTTGACCAAAAAAGTCAGCGTAAACCAGCAGGCGGCATTAGCCTACATTGCCGAAGTATTTAAGGACACCTGCAAAGCCATGTGGGAGGATATAATACATGACGAAATGTCGCGCATCGATACCCTGAATTGCTATAAAAGCTGTGCCAGCTGTGCCACTACAGCAAGCCCAACCCCAACCTGCGATACCGCCTATTGCAAACCCAGCCCCAACCGCTGTGATAATATCCGTTCCATGATGCTGGCTGATGTTTCGCCGGGCGGGCAATATGCACAATTTGTGAGAAATGCTGACGGCACGATCGATGCAAGCACTTACCCGCTATCGGTTTTTAACCCGGCAAATTTATTGCCGCTCCATGCTATAAACTTTTCATTATTCCCCGGTATCACCAATATCAACGATTTGGTGAACCACTGGCTACCCGAATATGCCGAAAAACTGTTGCCCATGCACCCGGAGCAATGCATGCTGGGCTGGTGCAGTTCGCCAAATATTAATGCAACGCTGGATTTTGACATGAATATCTTATCGACGCAATATTACGCCGATGCGGTAGCCAAAGGATACATCACAGCAGGCAGCGTACTGCCCAATAGCAACGTCAAGCCATACGAACAACTCCTGAACAATGACCCCTGGTTTGCCAATAACCAAAATGCAACCATCAAAGCATCACTGTTAACAAAATTGCAGCATTATGGCTGCTCAGCCTCGCCTTTGCCTGCCGATGAACTGGCTATGCAAATGGCTTATTGCGCCCACAATAATCCGCAAAACCAGCAAGGCACGCCGGCAATTAATACAAACGGGCCGCCATGTACCCTACCTGCCAATTACCTCGCCACGCATGCTTTTGGCATGGACCCGGCCATAACCAGCCTCGAGTGGACGTTCCTCCGCTCGCTATACCTATCGGCGAAAAATGAAGTTGTACAAGTTAGCATGGATAGTTATGCAGATGCTAATAATTGCAATTCACGCTGTATCGGCGCAAAGGATTACTACGATTGGGGGCAATTTTCGGGCCCGTTCCCGCATTATGTAAATGTTCAGCCCTGCCAGTGCGCTTCGCAGCCTTTTGTATGGATGTTTTATAAAGAAAAACAAAGCCGTTTTGGAACCGGGATAGATAATATTTTGAACGTAATGAGTGATGCGGGCGTCAACATCAGCACAAATGGTATAACCAATTATAACGACCCTTGCCAGTTTGTACAAGCCATAACAAGCCAGGCTGCCAGCATCAACCAGCAGGTAGCGGCCAATTATTGCGGCGATGGCAGCGGTTCGGGCTGTGCAGCCGAGTTATCAAATACCTTGGTGGCGTTATTGAATAACGTTATAACAACGCTGGCCATCAGCCCTACGGTTACGATAGCAGCTGCGCAGTTGCCGCCACTGATCAGCGGTGCCGGTGTTTCACGGGTAGCGGCCGCCAAAATCATTGAAGGCGCAAACGGCCCCGCGCTGACTATCAGCTTAGATAATTGCACCAGCTTTTCCATCCCTTTCCTGCAAACGCCGGCGGGGTATGTGGCGCCATCGTCAGTCTGCTGCCTCAGCAACATTGTATGCCCCGGCAATACCAATTGCAGTTTTGATATCAATGTTTTGTATCCCGGCAATGTGAGCAATACCAGGCATATCGTCACAAAATGCAACTTTTTTGCCGCCTGTACCAAATTGGAAGGGCCTGTTTGTACACAGCCAACGCCTTATGCAGAAGCCATAAAAGACTACCTTGGCGATATTTTTAACTTTAGGACAGCTAACGCTGCGTACCCTAACCAGGCACAACTGGCCAGCATATTGCCCGCTGCGCTTCAGCCGGGAAGCGGTGTATCGTTAACTACCAATGGCAATCTGGTGATCAACCTGCCTGCACAAGGCAAAAGCTGCAGGATCACACTGCAAAACACTGCTGCAATAGGCAACTGGGCCAATGTGAAGAACGTTGTCAGCATCAGCCCCGATCTGTCGCTTGCTCAAAATGGCACCACCAAAAGTTTTACACTAAAGGTGCTTGCCGGGACTACCACTGCTAATTTGGTGACAGTCGATATAAAGGGAAGTACCACCTGCTGGGACATGAACCAATGCCCGCCGGCCGTAACCCTGTGCACCACGCCTCCGGTGCTTCCGCCATATCCGGTTGTTAATGATTGCGTGAGAAACCAACTCGCGATAGCAAACACCAATACCAGTATCCGTTACAATGCCTGGGCCGACAGCATGAAAAACAACCTGCTGCAACGTTATTATGCCAAATGCCTCAGCGCGGTTGAAACGCTAAATATGAGTTATGAAGACCGCCAGTATCAATATACACTGTATTACTACGACCAGGCAGGTAACCTGGCTAAAACTGTACCACCGGCCGGCGTTAAATTGCTGGACCATGTGCAGGTGCTACAAGTAGCAGCATCGCGCGCAGCAGCTTACAACGTGGCTGTTCCGGTAGCCCATATCAAACCAACCGTATACCGTTACAATACACTAAATGAAACGATATGGCAGCAAACGCCGGATGCAGGCGAAAGCAATTTCTTTTATGATGGATTAGGCAGAATAGCAGCCTCGCAAAATGCGAAGCAACACCAGAACGGCAATTTTTACAGCTATACACGGTATGACCTGCTCGGGCGGGCGGTGGAATCGGGCGAGGTGAAGCCGCTTGTGGCAATCAACAGCCTGCTTACCCGCGACTTTAGCGCCTGGACAAACTTTATCAATGGCCAGGCTGACCGGACTGAAATTACACTTACCCGGTACGATGAAGCATATTCGACGGGGATATCTCAAAAGTTTGGCGTTGCGGGGCAACAGAACCTGCGCAAACGGGTAGCCTCCGTCTTTTTGTTCGATAACAAACCACACCTGGACAACCAGCAATATTCCCATGCCACTCATTTCAGTTATGATATTGAGGGCAACGTTAATAAGTTGATACAGGACTATCCCAACAACATCATCGGCGACAAGGTTATTGATTACAATTTCGACCTGCAAAGCGGTAAGGTTAACCAGGTAACCTACCAGCGCGGCGCTGCCGACCAGTTTATCCATAAATATACCTATGATGCAGCGAACAGGGTTACGGAGGTAAAAACAAGCCCTAACGGCCTGGTATGGGAAACAGATGCGGCATATAAATACTACCGGCACGGACCGCTCGCCCGCGAAGAATTGGGCACCGACAAAGTACAGGGCCTCGACTATATGTACGCGCTGCAAGGATGGATAAAAGGCGTTAACGGTACTACATCCTCGCCCGAAACTGATATGGGGCAGGATGGAACCACACTTCCGGTGCCCCAGGCACCGCAGCAAACGCCTATATTGCTGTACACACTTAATGGCATATCCTATTACATTTATTTGCCCTTGCAGTTATTTGGCAATGGTTTTAACGGGCCGGGGTACGGCGCTTTGAACAACCCCGTAGCGCGTGACGCTTTTGGCTATGCACTTGATTATTACCAGGGCGAATACGCTGCCATACAGGGCAACGGCAACCTTGATGGATTGAACCAGCAGGCAGGCGTTGTGAAACCGTTATACAACGGTAACATCAGCCGTATGTATACGCAAATACAGCAGCTTGGCAACAATGGGTATAATTACACCTACGACCAGCTGAACCGTATCCGGTCGCAGCAGGCCTGGAACTTGAATGGAAATATCATGGCATTGCTGCCGAATGATGCCTATTTCGGTAAGTTCAGTTACGACCGGGATGGCAATATAATCAACCAGATGCGGAACGGGACTGCTGCAACGCCGGCGATGGATAACCTTAATTATTTTTACTACGATGCCAATAATGGTGTTTATAACCCGGCAGTATCTATCCCTGCCGGGGCAACCAACAAATTAGCTTATGTAGGCGACTTGGCGCCTGATGGCAATTATGCAGTAGATATCGACAACCAATCCCCGAATAATTATACATATGATGCCATCGGCAACCTGGTAAGCGATGCAGCTGAACATATTACGCAGATAGACTGGAACCTAAAGAATAAGATCAGCAGGATAACCAAAAGCGCGGCGCCCCACCTGATATTCCAATACGATGAATTGGGCAACCGGGTTATGAAAGAGCTAAGCGGCGGTACCTCCGAAGAAAACGCTTCCACATTTTATGTGCGGGACGGGCAGGGCAATATTATGGCCACTTATACTTATAAAAGATATGCAAATACGGCGGAACTTCACTGGAGCGAGGCCGATATTTACGGCAGTAGCCGGGTTGGCGTATACCAGCCTAACGTTTTGATACCGATGGCCAATAGTACGGGAACCACAACTGCAGGCCCTTATTATACTGCAGGCCGTGGCAAAAAGCAATACGAATTGGTGAACCATCTTGGTAACGTATTAGCTACCATTACCGATAGGAAACTCCTGGTTGCAGGCACCGCCGTTACTTATACGGCTGAAATAGCCAGCGGGCAGGATTACTATGCATTTGGTATGCAGATGCCGGGGAGGAAGTTGAGTGGCGCTGCTTATAGATTTGGGTTTAACAAAGGCAGTGAAAAAGATGACGAAATATCAGGCAGCGGCAATAATTATACAACTGAATATCGCATGCTTGATACACGCCTGGGCAGGTGGCTTTCAATAGATCCAAAAGCAAACATGTCGCCAGACCAAAGCCCATACTCGTCAATGGATAATGATCCGATAATGTTTAATGACATGCTCGGGGATTGTGTTGGATATGAGAAATTTCGGGATAAGGTCAATGTCGCAGTAGCAAGAATATTTAGCCGGTCATTTAATAAGAAGTTTAAAGACCAAAGGGATGATCCGGACAAAACCTTTACCTACAAAAAAAGGGAGGGTAAGGCAACTCTCTATGAAGGTGCTACCTTACAAAATATTGATGCAAACACAGTGGATGTGATGTATGGCCGTAAGAGCGTAGATGATGATATACCTCCGCCGGAAATACCCATCCAACCACTTACTGATCATGTCAGAACACCGAAAGCACTGGACGATCCACTTTCCGACTATGAGGCAGATTACACAATAACTGATTTCCATGATGCTGTTTTAGAGATGCACACCGCCGGTAATGCTGATAAGGTTGAGATTCTTTCAAAGGGGAATGTTATCCCGGTAATGAATCCGATACCGACAAATAATAATGGTTCATATAGAAAAGGTAATTCAAAAACCGACCTGAAAGCATTGTTTGATGCCGGGCAGATAGATCAAAAAATTACTATTAGGATTACGGGAAGTTTAAGTAACAAAACTTGGTGGGATTATACAATCAAAGCAAAAGCGGGGACAACAGACCGCTATTCGGTACCCGTGAAAAAGAATGCCGTCAAGCGTTAAAAATAATTGGTTTTGGAGTATAGGTAGAAATCACGGCAATGCTGCACTATCTGCTGCCACTGGTATCTTTATTCTGTTATTATGCTGGTCTCCCTTAAAAAAGCAAAAGGGAGTACAAACTTATCGTTCATTAAAAACAGCCCAGCCATGGCGTTCATATCCACAAGGGGCAAGCTGCTGCTAAGCAACAACTGCCCGGCCCACCGTCAAGCCCTATCAATTACCTGCTGCCTAGCACGTTTAAGGTGCCTGCCTGTCCAGCAGCGAATAAGCCGGGTTCACAGGCGTTAGGTTATCGGCATACTGGCCGTAGCGGAATGCATTTTGCTGGGTCAACGCCCTGCCGCCTGGCAAGGTTAGGCCTGTTGTTTTTACTATTGTGGCGGCTGCTATTGTCAGCGCTGCCCTTGTATTATTCATTTTATTGGTTGTATGGTTGTTAATATTTAATTATCAGATAACCGCTTTTGCGGTTTACCGTTTCGCCTGCTTTGTATTCTATCGAATAAAAGTAAGTACCCGCAGGTAGCTGGCTGCCGCCGCTTGTGCTGCCATCAAAGGCTTTGCCATAATTGTCGTACCCTTTTGCTTCGTAAATTAAGTCGCCATTGCGGTTCATTACCCTTACGGTGTTCTGCGGGAAGGCCTCGATGCCCTGTATGGTAAACCTGTCGTTTATACCATCACCGTTTGGTGATATCCCTTGATGCACCACCAGTTCCAGCGGTAAGACATCAAAGTTTAGTTCCGGTTTCTGTACTATGGTTGTGGTGTTGTTGCTGTTAGCGGGCATTGCGGCTATAACCGATGGCACCTGTTTGCTTACCGCAATTGCATAAATTTTCTTTGTAATACCGTCTTCTGCCGTTACCTCTATGGTTACGTGCGTTGGCGTTACACCTGCATTCAGCAAAATAGGTGACGACGGAATGGTATTGGGAGTTATTACACCATTTATTTTAATAGTTGCAGCTGTATCATATGCCGAAGCTGCCACCGTAACCTTGGTTGTAGCTGCTGTAACAACTGCGTTGCGATTGTAATCGGCAGTGCCCGTAGTGGTAGTAATATGTGCACCTGGTTGAAAAATTATTCTATAAAGTACGGCAGTTTTGCGCGGCGGGCGATTTATTGTAATGGCATAAACTTTTTTGGTAACGCCATCGGCAGCTGTAACCTCTATGTTTACAGTTGTAGTTAATAAGTTCACGGGGATCGGCTGGCTGGCTATACCGCTGGCTACTACAAGTCCGTTAACCCGGATGGTTGCACCTGCGTATGCTGCGGTTGAAGTAAATGTAACAGCCGTTGTTGTTGATGGTACGGTTATAGCACGGTTATAATTTGCCGGGCCACTGACCGTGGTGAATGTTGCGGAAGGGCTGCTTACTATTTTAGTAAGTAGGGCGACAGAAGACCCGTCACGGGTGACCGTAACCGTATAAGTTTTGGTAATAGCGCCGGCAGTTACTACTACAGGTATGGAGTTGGCACCAATAGCCAAGGCTACAGTGGCTGCCGAGCCACTGGCGACAGCCACGCCATTAACCGTTATATTTGCTGCTGCGCTGCTTGCGGTTGGGGTAAATTTTATATTGCTTGTTACACCGCTAACAGCAATTGCATAACTTAAAACATCTTTATTAAAAACGGGGCTTAACGTACCTGTGCCGGGTACAAGTTTTGCTAAATCGGCACTAGGAGATAAAGGCAAACTAAAGCTAAGCACGCCCGACGGCGAGGCTGTTTCGGTACCCGCGGCAGATTTTGTTACCGTAACCGTGGCACCGTTATAAGCAACTGCATATTTCTTACCGGGATCTAACCCGCACAGCGTGTGGGTGCCGGTTAATGGGCCTGTATAGGCGTAAGATGCCGCCGAAACCGGTACCGGGTATTTGGCAATGCTATTATTGAATAAAACCACTTCGGTATTGCCGTTTAGGGTTATCAAACTGCCCTCCATATTGTTTTGGCTGGTAGCAATGGCCGTGGTTATCATTTCTGAAGCGGTTTTGGCCCCGGGCTGCATTACGGTTACGATATCCTGCTTAAGCGGGTTGTTGGGTACGCTTACTTCTGCCCGCCAGGTATTGGTGTTGAATGCGTAATTAACGGCGCTCCCGTAAACATTATCGGGGTTGTTACTTTCATTTACAGCCGCAACATTTACCACGGCTGGGATAACGGTATGAACAAATAACTTTGAATTATCTATGGTAGCGGTAACGTTATTACCGTTCACCACCGGCTGATTTAAAAAATGCCAGCGCAACTGTTTTTTGTATTGCCCGGCAGCGTTGGTGCTGTTTTTTGCCTGGAATTTATCGTAAGTGACAAATACGTTTGAGTTACGCAAGTACAAGAACGAGCGGTAAAAATACCTGACAGAACGCTTACTGGTGTCGGGATTATAATAGCTTATATAGTACGCGCTGGTGAGGTCAGACCGGAAGTACGAGAACTTATCGTTTTGCTCCTGGTGTGTTGGCTCATCATATCCAAATGAAGTTTGCCCGCCCACGGTATGTGACGGATCCGGGTATGGCGGGTCGTAATCTGTACCATCGTTTATGAATAATGTATTGCTTTGGCTGCTCCAGTAAGAGTAATTTGTAGAACCACTGATTCCGTTACCGCCGCTTGCAGGCACCTCATTGGCTCCTACCAATAGCAAATCATCGCCATCGTGGCTGTCTCCGCGTACAATTTTGAAGTGCCCGGCATTATTGTGGTTATGCTGATCATATGCGGCTACGCCCATTTCTAAAGCTGCCCAGGTTGCCCCGGTTGTCCAGTCAGAGCGCATGTAAAATTTATTAAGACCGGTGTTAACTGGCACAACACTATAAGTATTAATGGTTGGGATAGGGTAATAAGGCTTGTAATTATAAGCCGCAGATGCACGCGTTTTGCTGTACAGCATTTTTTCCCAGGTAGTTTCGGGGTAGCCAACGCTGTAAATCAACAAGTTTACCGGCTTAAGTGCCGTTTTATAAAAGTATTCGATGTTTGGCCCCTGCGGTGTGCCCTCTAATATAGCAGATAAACGCAGTGGCAAACCATAGGACGATACACAACCCAAAAAAGAGCCGTTATCATTAGCGTTATCATATTGAAAATTACTGGGGGTATATGCATGTACCAAGGCCTCCGCCGTTTTGGTCATGAATGTTTTAAAGCTGGCGTCTGTTTGCATCAGGGCTTCCCCGGTACAGCTTTTTACCAAGTAATAGTAATCTATCAAGAAACTGGTTGAGGCACCTCCATAGCTCCAGCCCTGTACCGGTATCCCATCTTGCTGCGGGGCTGCCAAGATAGTTTTGGGGCCGAGATAAGATTTTGTAGCGCCCGAAGGTAAGCCGCCTTTAACAGATTGGGTAAAATAATTGAGTGCAGTCTCTGCTGATGTTGTGGTATTCGGGTTTAAGCTGCCGGGGTTGCCTATAGCGCGCTGGCGGGCAAAATCTATCATCTTTTGCGACATCGGGTCATCGCTACCAATGGCATAACCCATGTAGCCGGCACATATCAGGTGACCAATAAAGTAGTTACCTGTCGGATCATCCTGTAGCTGGTTCAAAACATAAGGTTTGGCACTCATAAAGGTGAACCAATCTTTCATTATATGCAGCAGGGCAGTTTTACGGGTTGCGCCCAATTCGTCGTAGCACCAATCGTATATAACGGCTATAGTTTTACCAACGTGGCGTGTAGCATACGAGCTGTTGTATTGAAATATATTGGGTTGGTAATTGGTATTCGGCGGGTAGTCGGCATAGCCTTTTATGATCGCATCTGCCAGTGCAAGCATTTTGTTGGAATAAGCCGTAGCATTGGCGCCTGCATTATTGGTTTTAGTAAGCTGATGGGCCATACCCAAAATAAGGGTTGCTTCTTCCCAGTTGCTCCCGCAATAGGAGTAAAACACGTCGCCGGTATTGTAATAAGCGGAGCTACCTGCGTTAGCCGGGTTCCACGGTATAACAGTATGGGGTAAATATTTATTTGCAGTAGCCAAAAGGTTTGTCCAGTCGGCGCTATTGCTGTTCTTCTTAGCAAACAGGGCCGCTTTTGTGGGCGCATCTAAAAATATGCGGGGGCGGCTAAACACCACCGGTTGCTGCGCAAAGACCGTTTGCGCTAATATTAAGTTTATGAAACATATAAAGGCAAATTTGCAGCAGAACATGTTTAACAAGATGAGAAGTAATTCTTCGAGTTTGCGACGCAAGTACTTTATCATAGGTGTGATTTTAAGGTGTTAAGTAGTGTGTTAGTCTCGCCTTAAACCAATTGCTTCCTATTTTAAAACCAAATGATTACGGCTATATTTTTCACAAAGATACCCGTACCCGAGCTGGTGAAAAATCGTCTTTTAGGGTGATATGGTAATGGAGACGGTCGCTTCCTGTGAATTTGAGCCGGCCTTATCACCCTAAAAGGTGATATTTTAATAATCAACTTTTTACGTGCTTTGTTGCAGACGATATGACGTGAGCGGGTTGCCGGTTGTTTAAACCACGATAGTAGGTTTCTGCGGGCTAAGACATTATATTTTATTACTTTAGGTGAAAGTATTTGCTTTTATAAAACCTACACCGAATGCAACGTTTTTACGCCTTAATTTTACTGCTGTTTATTGTAACGCTTAGGCTGCAAGCGCAAAACCCGGCCATTGATAGCCTAAAGAAAATCATTGCATTGCACAAGAGCGACGAGACCGAATGCATCACGATGAACCGCCTGGCCTCACAACTTACCCGGTACGATATGAACCTTGCGAAGTATCACCTCTCCAATGCAATAAGGCTGGGCACCAAAGTAAACAGTCCGCGTAGCCTTAGTGCATCATATGCGCAGCTGGTTACTATTTATTACGGCACAGGCTTAATAGATAGCGCAGAATATTTTTTAAGTAAGGCAAAGGAAATAGCAGATAATGCCAATTCGGGCTCTAAAAATGATACCAGGGCAAAAATGAATTATTACAGTTCGGCAGGCTTGCTTTACAAAATGGAGGGCAATTATATCAAGGCACAGCCGAATTTTTTAACCGCGCTTGAATTGAGTA
>CBFGNE010000025.1:0-13477 GCA_965649995.1 uncultured Mucilaginibacter sp. | reverse complement strand
TTGTTTAAATGTGGCAAAAAATTGCACACGTTTTTTTGGCCTTACTGTAATTTTACTGTTACTCTCGTGTGGCTCAAAAGTAGCCCGAGGTATTAAACCAATTACTAATAAATTAAAAAAAAGCAAAAAAGTTTAGTCTAACATAGATTTCGTCGGCTACAGTCATGCAATCGATTGCACAGTCAACTTCTACACATGACCAAACATTTTCTATACTTAAAGTAGACGGGCTTAATAACCATTAAATGTTATTACTGCAGTGTCTTAGTTTACAGTTTAGGCCTTAAATAACCAACCTCAAATAAATTAACTATAAAAACAACTAAACAATGAGAAAAACGACTCAATGAAAATTAACGGGAAATGATCCGGAGATCATTCTCAGACCAGGGAATGCAGTATCTGCAAAGCCCAACCTTCGACTTAATCCAATTAAAATTTTAACCAAATTATGAAAAGAAAACATTTACTTAATCATTACATACGAACAACGTTATCACTAATTTTGTTAGGTATTGTTACATTGAACTCTGTTTATGCTTCGGCTAACACGGGGTATTTTAACAATTTGTTGCCGCTTAGGGGGGCAACAGTTGCTGCAATTACAATAACGGGTAAAATTACCGACGAAACCGGAGCTTCTATTCCCGGTGCCATCGTAACGGTAAAAGGTACATCAATTGCTGCCGCTGCAGATGTTAATGGGAACTACAGAATAACGGCACCTAACGAAAATGGTACCCTGGTGTTCAGTTTCCTCGGGTATACTTCAACCGAAGTTGCTATCGCCGGTCAATCGGTAATAAATGTTCAGTTAAAAACCGATACCAAAACGCTTAATGAAGTTGTTGTTGTTGGGTACGGAACTCAGAAACGCGCTGCGGTAACGGGCGCCATCTCGTCAGTAAGTGGAAAAACGCTTACGCAACTTCCCGTAGCCGGTATCGACCAGGCTTTACAGGGTAGGGTGGCCGGTCTTACGGTTACCAATAACGGTTCGCCGGGTAATGCCCCAATCGTGTCTATCCGCGGTAACAGCTCCATAAGCTTCGGTTCAGACCCACTTTACATTGTTGATGGTTTTCCTGGCAGCATTGGCGGTATTGACCCTAAGGACATTCAGTCGATCGATGTATTAAAGGACGCGAGCGCGGCGGCGATTTACGGATCAAGGGCAACCAATGGTGTAGTTATCGTAACTACTAAAAAAGGCTCCAGCGGGAAAGTACAAATCGATTTCGATTCGTATGTGGGCGTACAAAGTGTAATTAAACGATTCGATTTGTTAAATACTAATCAATACCTTCAATATGAAAGGGCATTAAATGCACCATCAGCGGTGCCGCCAAGGTTGGAGTCGGCAAATTTCAACCAGCCAATTTATGCAGGCTCGTCTCAAACCTTTGCCCAAACCAATACCGACTGGCAGGATGAGTACTTTAGGAATAACCAATTACTGCAACAGCATTCGGTTGCCATCAGCGGCGGTAATGAGAGTTCTCATTTTTACACATCTGCCGGTTATTTTGCGCAAAAAGGTATTGCACAGGGATTAGATTTCAACAGGAAAAACTTCCGCATGAACTCTGACCATAAGATCCGCTCTTTTTTAACATTTGGAGAAACATTTAACGTAGCGGTTACACATCAACGTTTTGATATCCCGCCGGGTAACCGTACCGCTTTAACAAACGTTATAAGGATGTTGCCATATATCCCGGTTCGTAACCCAAATAACCCGGGTGGTTTCCAGGGCCCGTTAAATAGTTTCGATGGCTCTGACCCTACCAACCCGGTTGAAGCGGCTTTGATCAACGAAAACTATAACAACGGCTTTAATATCCGCGGTAATGCGTTTATGACTTTAAAATTCACCGATTGGTTGAAATTTACCTCTACCTACGGTCTGGATTATGGCTCAAACCTTAATGACCGATATACCCCGATATACAACGATGGCGGAACATTAAGTTCACCAACTGCCACAATTAATTTAGGCAGGGGAACAGGTACTACCACGTTGTATTCACAACAACTTGCATTTGATAAAATGTTTGCTAAACACCACGTATCAGGCGTTGCCGTATATGAAAGCCAGGGTACCAAAAACACAAACCAATCATCCTCAGGTAACCAGTCAACCAATGCTGTTAGAACATTAAATGGCGCAACCAACCTATTCACAAACTACACCACAGAAAACACATTGCTGATTTCGATGGTTGGTAGGCTTGCTTACGATTTCGACGGCAAGTACTTCATTTCCGGATCTATACGCCGCGACGGTTTATCTGTTTGGGCTCCTGGCCATAAGTATCAAAATTTCCCCGCTGTTTCTGCCGGTTGGAAAATAGACAGGGAAAGCTTCCTTAAAGATGTTTCTGCTGTAACTGAATTAAAGTTACGTGGAGGTTATGGCGTTACTGGCGTAAACGGCACCGCATTGGGTCCGTACCCGTACTTGCAGCCTGTATCAAGCAACCAGGCAACTTATCCTTTCAACGGATCGCTATCAGACCTTGGGAACGCTTCTTTCTACAACGGCTTAACCAACCTTTCACTCGCTTGGGAAACTACTAAACAAACGAATATTGGTTTAGACCTTGGGCTTTTTGATAACAAGATTACTCTATCTGCCGAGTTTTATAAAAGGAAGATGGACAAACTGATCATCAACGTACCAACACCGCTAAGCTTTGGTTTTGGTGGTGCAGGCACGGTTGCAAACGTTGCAACTTTAGAAAATAAAGGTATGGAACTTACGATTGGTTACCATCAAAACAAAGGGGATTTTAAATGGGACGTTACCGGTTTATTAAGTGTAGTAAGGAATAAAGTGATTTCGCTAAACAGTCCAAACGCTTCTATTGTAGCTGGTGGCGATGCAGATTTTGGTGGCGGTGGCCCCATCACCAACACCGTTGCCGGCCAGTCTATTCAATCGTTCTATGGCTATGTGGTAGAAGGTATCTTCCAAAATGCAGCTGAGGTAAGTGCACATGCTACGCAACCTGGTGCTCAACCCGGCGACATAAAATTTAAAGATTTAAATGGCGACAAAATTATAAATGACGGTGACCGGACGTTTATTGGTAGCTACCTTCCTAAGTTCACCTACTCTTTAAACTACTCAGCTAGCTACAAAAACTTCGACGTGAGTATCTTTTTCCAGGGTGTACAAGGGAATAAAATTTTCAATGCCGAAAGGATTATCCTTGAAGGTATGCCACGTTTGTTTAATGCTGGTGTAAATGTTTTGAACGCCTGGACGCCAACCAACACAAATACTGATATCCCAAGAGCTGCTAAAGGCGATCCGAATGGCAACGTAAGGCCATCTAGCCGTTGGATCGAAGATGGATCTTACCTGCGCCTAAAGAATGCGATGTTAGGTTATAACGTACCGTCAAGTTGGCTTAAATCCAAAACAAGCAATAGCTTAAGCAGGTTGAGACTGTATGTTTCCTCTCAAAATCTGTTAACGTTTACCAAGTATTCAGGACTCGACCCGGAAGTGGGATCGAAAAACGGAACGCTGACTAATGGAATAGATTACGGGCAATATCCACAGCCGAGAACATTCCAGTTCGGGATCCAGGCAACTTTTTAATCAATACTCACAAATAATTTTATAAATTATGAAAAATAAAAAATTTTATATCTGGTCGGCATCCACCATACTTCTGGTAACGGCCACCATTTACTCCTGCAAGAAAAGCGACCTTGACACGACTAATGTGAATGCGGTAACCACTGATCAATATTATAAAAATGCAGGCGAACTCACAAAAGGCGTAAACGCTGTGTATAAATCTGTGCAGAGCCTAAACCTTGTATCCAGGGAGTGGTTTTTTATACACGACCTCCGTAGCGATGAGGTATCACCGGGAGGAAGTCAGTTAGAGGTGCCGAGGGCACAAATGTTAGCCGGCACTTTCGACCCGACAAACAGCGTTTTAAATTCTGTTTGGAATGGCTGGTTCCAGGTTATTTTCCGGGCAAATATTGTTTTAGATAATGCCGGGAACGTAACAGACGATATAGCCATTAGAGACAGAAGGGTTGCTGAAGCAAAATTCCTGCGTGCATGGGCCTATTTCGACCTGGTAAGCCAATGGGGAGGAGTACCTATTTATACAACTACCGTTAAAAGCCCAACCGGCTTTCAACCCAGAGCCGATGCGGCTGCCGTTTACGCATTAATTATTAAAGACCTACAGGATGCAGCAGCCGTTTTACCGGGCAAGTCGGGTACTGACAAAGGCCGGGCTACTAATGCCGCAGCCAATGCTTTATTGGGCAGGGTGCTGATGCAAAACGGCGATTATGCCGGTGCCAAAGCTGCTTTACTGAAGATCCCTACGTCGGGCGCCGATGGTTATTCATTAACCAGCCGCTTCCTGGATAATTTTGAAGAAGAAACAGAGTTTAACTCAGAATCTATCTTCGAAATGGTGTATGTGGATAAAGGTGATAACCAGTTTAACTGGGGTGGTGATAGCCCTACCCAACCGCAAACCACTGTGAGGAACCAGGAGTATAATCCGGTTGCCTGGAGAAATTTAATCCCTTCAAACAAACTTCTGAATGAATTTGAAAATACGGCTACGGGTGCTGCCAAAACAGATCCGAGGTATAAGTTTTCGTTTTACGAAACCGGAGATTCTTACAACAACGGTGCATCCGTGTTACTTGCCAGCGATCAAAACGGCGAATCTTCAACAGTAAACGGGGTGACCAAAAAAATAGGGTTCCGCAAATTCATGATTATTTATAAAGAAGGTTTGCCTGCTGCATCGTTTCACCCTGGCGGCAATAACCAGCGCATTTTACGTTATGCAGAAGTGTTAATTAACCTTGCGGAGTGCGAAAATGAGTTGGGTAACACTGCCGCTGCTGCAAGCTATTTAAATATGGTAAGAGCACGGGCAGATGTTGCAATGCCACCTTATCCAACTGCTCAGTTTCCTGTTGCTTCCAAGGCAGATGTAACAAAAGCCATTATGCATGAAAAGATGGTTGAAATGGGCGACGAACAGGTAAGAAATGTTGATATAGTGAGGTGGAGAAAGAAAGGTTATTTCACTACCGATCCATTATCATATTTCAAAGCAAATAGAGACGAGTTATTGCCAATACCTACAGCAGAACTCGATAATAATCCAGAGATAAACGGGCACCAAAATCCTGGTTATTAATTGATAATTATTAAATTACAACCGGGGGTCAGTTTGGCCCCCGGTTTTTTTATTGTAATTAGTGCGTTTTATGAAAAAAATTTACTTTTTCCTCGTTTGCTGTTATCTATCAGCCGGATGCAAGAAACCCGCAATGTTTAATCAGGTTTCATCGGCACATTCCGGCATCCATTTCAATAATTTGATAACCGAAAATGATTCTATAAATCCCATAGATAACGCGTACATATACAACGGTGGCGGGGTAGGAGTGGGTGATTTTAACAACGACGGTTTAGCTGACCTGTATTTTACAGGGAATATGGTGTCTAACAAACTTTACCTTAACAAGGGTGATTTTAAGTTTGAAGACGTAACTATCGCGGCCGGCGTAACCGGATACGGCCGCTGGGGAAGGGGCGTAGCAGTGGTCGATGTAAATAACGACGGGCTGGCAGATATTTATGTATGTAACTCGCTGGCCGGCGACCCACATAAAAGGCAAAATATTTTGTATGTGAACAAAGGCCTTAACAATGCAGGTATACCGATATTTAAAGATGAAGGCATGGCATATGGGCTTGATATACAATTGCATTCAACCATGGCAAGTTTTTTTGATTACGATAACGATGGCGACCTGGATATGTATTTAACTGTAAACAGGCCCGAGCCGTCAGAATATCCCAATAGCTTCCGGCCGGTTAGCAAGGATGGGACAGGCAGCAGCACCGGCCAGTTATACAGGAATGATTGGGATAAAGTACTTGGGCATGCGGTGTATACCGATGTTTCAAAGGTCGCAGGCATAGCCATTGAAGGCTATGGGCATGGCGCTTCAATTGCAGATATTAACCTGGATGGATGGAAAGACATCTATGTGACCAACGATTTTCTTTCGAGCAATATTTTGTACATCAATAACCATGATGGAACCTTTACTGACAGAACCCAGCAATATTTCAAACATACGTCTTTCAACGCCATGGGGCAGGATATCCAGGATATAAATAATGATGGCCTGGCCGACGTGTTCGAGCTGGATATGAATCCGGCAGATAGCTATCGAAAAAAAATGATGCTGATGCCAAATAGTTATCAAACTTTCCAGAATTTCAAACATTACGGTTATCAATATCAATATGTACGCAATACACTGCAATTAAACCAGGGGCCAAGAGTAAATGAGCAGGATTCCGTTGGGAGCCCGGTATTTAGTGAAATAAGCTTCATGAGCGGGGTTGCGCAAACCGATTGGAGCTGGACACCCTTAATTGCTGATTTTGACAACGATGGCTTTAAAGATATCATTGTAACAAATGGTTACCCGAGGGATGTAACGGATCATGACTTTATGACCTACCGGTCTCAGCCTTACCTTACGGCAACTAAAAAAGAGATCATCAAACAAATACCGGAGGTTAAAATTCATAACTACGCTTTTAAAAACAGCGGCGGATTAAAGTTTGCTGACGAAAGCAACGTTTGGGGCTTAACTGCACCGTCCTTTTCAAATGGCGCTGTTTACTGCGATTTAAATAACGACGGTAAACTGGACCTGATAACCAATAATATTAACGACGAGGCATTTGTATATAAGAACACGGGTGCGGAGGACACAAAAACCGAAACTCACTTTTTAAATGTAAGATTTAAGGGAAGCGGGCAAAACATGAACGGGGTGGGAGCGTTCATCCACATCTATTACGGCAAGGGATTAACGCAAGTTTACGAAAACAACCCTTACAGAGGCTATTTATCCAGTTTACAACCGATGGCACAATTTGGCGTGGGCAGTTGCGCGGTGATAGATTCTGCTATTGTAATTTGGCCAGATGGTGCAAGGCAGCTGCTTAAGGATATTAAGGTAAATAAAACGCTGACGGTAAATATTAAGGATGCTCGTGGTGCTGGTGATTTGGAACGGCCTCTTAAAGCGCCGAAACCGATATTTACGAATATAACTTCAGCAAGCGGAATAAATTATGTGCATAAAGATTCTGACCGGGTAGACTTTAATATTCAAAAGCTGTTACCACATAAGTTATCGGGTTACAGCCCCGCGTTAGCAGCCGGCGATTTGAATGGAGATGGAACAGACGACATAGTGGTTGGGGGGAATTCTACTCAACAGGCGCAAGTACTGCTGCAAAAAAACGGGAAATTTATTCAAAGGCCATTAGAAACGGCAGTTCAAAAAAGTGCTTTTTATCAAGATGGCGGAGTGCTTTTATTTGATGCGAATGGAGATAATGCACTTGATATTTACATCGCCCGGGGTGGATATACTGCAGCGCCAAATGCAGGTAATTATGAAGATAAACTTTACATAAACAACGGCAAAGCTCAATTTACTTTACAGCAAACCGCACTCCCGGCAAATTTTACAAGCAAACTTTGCGTAAGAGCATTTGATTATAATCATGATGGAAGATTAGATCTTTTTGTATCGGGCCGTGTAGAACCATGGCGATACCCCAAACCGGTTAGCAGTTTTATTTTAAGGAACGACAGTGACAACGGCAAAGTTAAGTTTACGGATGTTACTGCCGAAATTGCTCCTTGCCTGCAACATATCGGCCTTGTATGTGATGCGCTATTTACAGATTTTGACGGCGATGGCAATTCCGACCTCTTACTCGCCGGTGAATGGATGCCGCTCACTTTTTTAAAATACCAAAACGGGAGGTTTGTTAATGCAACGGCAACAAGCGGCGTATCCGGCGCCCCTGGTTGGTGGAATTCGATTGTAGCCGGCGATTTCAGGCATACTGGGCGTACAGATTATATTGTAGGCAACGCTGGCTTAAATACACTTTATCAGGCAAGTACGGAACAGCCCGTTTATATTACAGCGAAAGATTTTGACAAACGCGACAGGTATGATGCTTTCCTTTCGCTTTACCTTCCCGGAAAAGATGGCGTAATGCGTGAATACCCAGCCAACGTGCGCGACGATGCGTTTAAACAAATGATAAGTTTAAGAACCAAATTTACAAATTACCACAGCTATGCCGAAGCTACATTAAAAGATTTGTTTACCGATGAACAGCTTAAGGGGGCCTTGCGGCTTAAAGCAACAGAGCTGCGTTCATGCTACTTCAGAAATGATGGCAAAGGAAAGTTCACAGTGATTCCCTTGCCCGAACAGGCACAGGTATCTGCATTGAATGGTATGGCAACAGATGATTTGGACGGCGACGGTAATCTCGATTTGGTGATTAATGGCAATGATTTTTCTACAGATATATCCATCGGCCAGTCCGATGCCCTAAACGGCATGTTTTTAAAAGGCAATGGCAAAGGTGATTTTTACTCGCTTAAGATAATTCAAAGCGGCATATACCTGCCTGGAGATGGAAAGGCACTGATAAGACTACGGGGGGCAGGTAATAGCTATTTAATGGCGGCAAGTGAACATACCGGCCCATTAAAACTGTTTAAATTAAACACAAAAACAACCCTTATAAATGTTTTGCCACAAGATAAAAGTGCATTGATAACGGATAAGAACGGCCGGGTTACCCGTCAGGAATTTTACCACGGGGATTCTTTTTTGTCTCAATCTGCCAGGTTTATATCAGTAACCAATAAGGTAAGCAATGTGGTAATAACAGATAATAAAGGAAAGGTGCGGCGGATACAATTTTAACACCTTAGTTAATTAATTGGCAATTAACTTGTTTCCAGGGGGAGTGTATTGCGTAAAAAAACTCTCATGGAATTTTTAGTTATAATGCTATTTCGGTTACCACTTTTTGTCGATGCACAAAGACAAATGCACCTGTTGCGGAGCCGGATGTAACAATTTATACGGACACGATAAGTTATCTGGCACTTGGAGATTCCTATACCGTGGGCGTTGCAATGCCCGGGTTAGATTCGTTCCCTTTCCGGATTACAGTGTAACACCATTTGGCAGGGCATGGCGGCCGGTATCAGGATAGAAATTGACGATTTCAACCGTATAAATTTTGATCTGAGCAGCAATATGGCATAAATTACCTTGATATTACCTGCTTATCCCGTGAAATGGGCAATAGCCCTCAACTGATATCATCCGACGGGTTACATCCGTCGGCATTGATGCATGGAAGATGGGTTATAGCGCTTTTACCATTTATAACTGCCCGAATAGGAAAAAAAATGCAGGTAAAAGTGATATGATAATGTTTGTGTACCTAACGGGACCCCGGAAATGTGTTGTTTTTGAATCGATTTAGAAGCAAGGTAAGAACAATCGGAAAACCTTTTGGGTTCAATAAAGAAATACCTCTGTTTCATTTGAGGCGTAAAGGAGCCTTTCAATAATCACTAGGAACGAATTACACCCTTCGTAAAATTTAATATTAAGCTTGTAGTTAATTGATTTTTAAGTCTTTACTTTTACCGGAAAGCTATTTTACCGCCCGGCTTATTACCAAAAGTAGGCGAAATAGGAATAGCATATTTTAAATTCGCAGTGATATTTACAATTGCACGGAAGTTCCCCATTCATTTTTACTAATAGGTAATTGCCTTATTTATAAACCATTGTAGCGGTGTGAACATATGGTCTATATTTTTACTCATCCCTGCCCCTTCGTTATTTTTAGGTTACCATAGTTTCACCCCACGGAAATAACATATCAACGCAGTGTTTTTAGGGCTGCTCGTTCGACAATGTTTCACTACTATCAATTAAACCTATAGTTAATTTATTTTTTTTTGATTTAGTAAGCGGCTATGCGCTGTTTAAAGTTTAACAGGATGTTAAAAAAATCACTTATGGACAGTGCTATAGGTATGTTATATCACAATCCGGCAATCGATTGCAGGAGTAGAGCATGTTTTTTATCACCTTCAAATTTACAATGGGAATAAGATGTGAAGAATACCAGAATGAACTCAGCTGAAAATATAACTCATTATGGATCAGAATCTTCACCGCCAACTAACCTATCCTTAATTCAATAATAATCTGCAAACTATTTCACTTAAATTTTAAATTCATGAAAAGAACACTACTCACAAAATTCCTGATTTTTATTGGGATGGCCTTATCAACTATGATGATAAGCCTGCCGGGCTTTTCCCAAACGGTGAAAATTACCGGCAAAGTGTCGGGCAAGGACGATGGGGCCCCTGTACCTGGCGTAACTGTTAAAATAAAAGGCACTACCGAGGCCACAAGTACTAATTTAGACGGGGTTTATTCTATAAATGCTGGCCAGGGAAGCACCCTGGTGTTTTCTTTTATTGGTTACGATTCAAAAGAGGTATTAGTTCCGGCATCAGGCGCACTTGATGTTGTTTTGACGCCAAACACCAACAAGCTGAACGAAGTAGTGGTAATAGGATATGGTACGGCGCGAAAAAAAGAACTGGTAGGTGCTGTTGATGTCGTGTCGGCAAAAGATGCCGGCGCTAATACATCACTAAGCCCAGCCCAACTAATCATAGGTAAATCACCTGGGGTTCAGGTAGTTCCGACAAATGGCGTGCCGGGCTCAACTGCGAAAATTATTGTACGTGGTGTCGGTTCTTTCACTGATGTTAGCCCGCTGTACGTTGTTGATGGCATACAGGGTAGTGAAGGCTTGTTCAATCAAATTAGCCCACAGGATATCGAGAATATTACCATATTAAAAGATGCGGCCTCTACAGCAATATATGGCGTTGCGGGTGCCAACGGTGTTGTGATCATTACAACAAAAAAAGGTAAATCTGGCGCCACCCAGGTATCGTTCACTTCGCAGGTAGGTTTTGCAACCATACCTAAAAGGTTCGATCTGCTGAAAGCTGCCGATTATGTGAAGCTCCTAAAAGATATTGACGTTACCAACAACAATCAAACACCGGCCAAGCTTAGCACACCGTATGTTTTGGTTGACAGGACCGACTGGCAAAAGGAAATTTTTAAAACCGCATTATCAACGCAAAACAATGTAAGTATAAGCGGCGGAAGTGATAAGGTTATCTATAATTTGTCGGCAGGATATATAACGCAGCAAGCTACAATTAAGGATTATCAACTAAAAAGGTTTACTAACCGGTTTACATTAGAAGAAAAATTAGGCCGTTTTCGTTTCGGGCAAACCTTAAATTTGCGGTACTCCAAAACGGCGGGCCAGGTAGCAGGCATAGGTAACGCCCTTACTTATGCGCCTTATCAACCCATCTATGATGCCACAATTCCGGGCGGTTACTCCATCCTTACCAATGTTGATGATGACAGCAATGCGGTAAACCCGTTGCAGGACTTAGGCATAAAAACACAAAGCGGCCATGAACTGGTATTGTTTCCACAAGTATTTGGCGAAGTGAAAATTATCGATGGTTTAACCTTCAGGTCACAAGCATCAGCACAATATGGCAACAGTGTGAGTGATTCTTATAATATACCCTATGTCACTGCCAATAAATTGGCTTTCGACCGGCAAGCAGGCCGTAGTTTAAACAGCTACTCAAGTTACATCCTTGAAAATTATTTTTCCTATAACCATAACTTTGGTAAAAACAATATTTCGCTAACAGCAGGTACAAGTTACAAAGGTGCGGGCAGCAGTAAATCTGTTGGTTTAACAGGTACCGGTATGCTAACCGATGAAGTAAGGGACATATCGGTATCCACAAAAATTACCGCCGCCAGTTCGTCAGGTTATGCCAATGGAGCTGGCATAGAGCAATCTTATTTCGGACGTTTGATCTATTCTTTCGACGATAAGTATATTCTTTCAGCCAGTTTAAGGCGCGATGGGTCTTCAAACTTTCCCAAGGCATACCGTTACGGTAATTTTCCCGGCGTGGGCTTAGCATGGCGTTTTAGCCAGGAAGATTTCGTAAGAGCAGTCCTGCCATTCATCAGCGATGGTAAACTTCGCGTAGGATGGGGGCGTACAGGTAACAACCGGATCTCTCTTACTGCAAGTGATGTTTACACCTTTAATGGATCGACCGCCGGAAACCTGGTGTATTCCCTCGGGCAGAATGAGCAATTTATTAGCGGCACAACACTAATCACTATCGGAAACGGATTATTGCACTGGGAAACAACGGACCAAACCGATGCCGGAATTGACCTGGCATTTCTCAACAACAGAATAACGTTTAGCGCCGATTACTATAATAGAAAAAGCAGCGGGTTATTGGTTGATATACCTGTGCCCCCAAGTTTAGGTATAGGAATAAATACAGGCGGTAGCAGCCAGACCGTTAACGCGGCGGATGCCCAAAATAAAGGTTTTGAATTTCAATTAGGGTACCGTTCTGAGGTTAAAAATGATTTTAGCTATAACATAAGTGTTAACGGTGCTTTCAACAGTAACAAAACAATATCGTTAGGCACCCAATCGCCAACGCCAATATTGCGTGGAGCCAGTGTTGCAAATACATTGACTAAGCCTGGTACCCCAATCGGGGCATATTATGGTTATAGGGTTGATCACGTAGCCAAAGACCAGGCCGAAATTGATGCATTAAATGCAGCTGCATTGCAGAAAAGCGGCAATGCAAAATACCAGGAAGGGTTACTGCCAGGCGACTTTATCTTTAAGGATCTGAACGGTGACGGGGCCGTTAACGAAAAAGACCAACAGTTTTTGGGTAGCGGAATCCCAAAGTTTATGTATGGCGTTAACCTGGGGGCTACTTACCATAACCTCGACCTGAATGTAGTATTTTCAGGCGTGCAGGGCGTACAAATTGCAAATGCCCTGAGGGCCACTTTGGAGTTCGCGCCAACGGGGCACAATGCCTCAACCGCCATATTAAACAGGTGGGAAAAACCGGGCGATATTGCTACCCATCCACGGGCCGGGCAAAATGGTAACGGGTCCGGAAACATGAGGACATCAGATTTCTTTATAGACAACGGTGCCTATTTACGTGCCCGTAATGTTACCCTGGGATATACATTTACAAAATCCGCTTTACGAATGTTCTCTGGTAATGTTTTAAGTAAACTGCGTATATATATGGCTGCAGAAAATTTATTTACCATAACCCGCTATAAAGGGTATGACCCCGAAATAGGATCGGACGGGGGCGACCTTATTTTTAACCGCAATATTGATAATGGCCAGGTTCCGCAGCCGCGCACAATTTTATTCGGGATACAAGCAGGTTTTTAAGTAACATTTTTAAAAATACAATTATGAAAAAATATATAAAATTCTTTATGACGGGAGCGCTATTGGCTCTTTCAATAGGGTGTAAAAAAGATTTGAGTTTAGTTAATAAAAGTGCGTACACTTCTGACACATATTTCACCAGTGATGCTGCTTTAAACGAGGCCGTTGTGGCCACTTACGCGGGTTTGC
>CBFGNE010000024.1:0-13511 GCA_965649995.1 uncultured Mucilaginibacter sp. | reverse complement strand
TTCTTGTAATCGCTTAAAACCTCGATAATTGCTTTTACATTTTTCCATTCGAAAAGGTGAATTAAAAAAATGCCGAATTTTAAAACGCCGCTGCTTTGTGTGAGGCTTTCGCCCAGTTCGGCAATTTCAGCATCTCGCCTGGTTATAAATGCATCGTATTCGGTGGGATCGGTTTTCAACGACAGGTTTTCGGCAAAACACCACGACCCGTCGCGCGCGTTACCCATGCTGAACTGGATCAGCATCGAGTTGGACTTTGTGCCACTAAACCCCAGCAATGAGAGCATTGGCGATACAATATTTAGCTTGCTAATAACACCGTAAGTTAACGAGGATAAAATGGTGTTGATATAATCGAAGTCTGCCTTTAGGCTCCGTATATCGCCATTAGCAACTTCAACGGTGGCTATGCCAAGGTCTAAATTAATGTGGGCGTTCATGCCTAACAAAAGATGCTGTAAAACCAGCGCCGAAGATTTTTTACCGTTATCAAACGCTACCTGCCAGGATTTGGATACCGGCTCGCCCCTTGTCCACTTATCCAAAGCATCAAAATATCGGTTAGCAAAGGTAATATCGAGTTTTGCGAGGCTTGCACCGTTCGAAAACTGGCCGCCATCTATCCCTTCCTTTACTTTTACCGTTACCTTATGGTATAACGCTGCAAAGTACCCTAAGCGGTTATTGCTTTGCTTTGATGAAGCTATTATAGCCTCTAACCTTGATATAACATCATCGAGTGTTGTAGCGAGTTGCGGCGATTGATACATGAAACTGGTTTTAGGTAAAAACGCAAAGAGCATTGTATGGGGAAACAATGATTTAACGGCTGTATTATTATGCTAATGTACAAATATTAACATCCATAATAATTGGGCTAATGAGTAATGGCGCAAATAATTCGCTCTTACCCGACATAACAATCTCCTTATATGCCTATCCCTTTTCTGGTAGGGCCTTAAAGCCACCATGCAAAGCCGCTCGCCATGCGTAAAAATTGCTTCGTGTCTTATAATAACGAGGTGGTTAACCATCTTCATATCTTAAATCCACAATCTGCACATCTACATCCCTCTGCCAATTCGTCACTCTCGCCTACTTTGGAACGGCCCTTGTTAATCCCCTATCGTAAACTATACGATAATTCTAAAACCATAAAACAATGCAAGAAAAAGGATCTATTTCGATACACACCGAAAACATTTTCCCTATCATTAAAAAGTTTTTATACTCTGATAACGAGATATTTCTGCGCGAGCTGGTTTCTAACGCCGTGGATGCTACGCAAAAAATTAAGCGTTTAGCGTCATTAGGGCAGTACACCGGCGAACTGGGCGACCTGCCTTTGGAAGTAGCTTTTGATGCAGACAAAAAGACCATCACCATATCTGATAACGGTTTGGGGATGACGGCCGAAGAAATAAAAAAATACATTAACCAGATAGCTTTCTCGGGCGCTACCGAGTTTGTGGAGAAATTTAGAGAGGCTAAAGATGCCAACGAGATCATCGGCCGTTTCGGGCTTGGTTTTTACTCGGCATTTATGGTGGCCGACCGCGTGGATATTGAAACTCTTAGCTACCAGGAAGGCGCCGAACCCGCCCGCTGGACCTGCGACGGCAGCACCGAGTTTGAAATAAGCGAAGGCAGCCTGGAAGAACGCGGTACTGAAATTACCCTGCACATCAACGCCGAAAGCGAAGAGTTTTTGGATAAGCATAAATTGCAGGGCATCCTTGATAAATACGCCAAATTTTTGCCGGTACCAATCAAATTTGGCACTACTACACAGGAAGAAGAAGACGGTGAAGACGAAGAAGGCAAACCGAAATACAAATCGGTTGAGGTAGATAACATCATCAACGATACCACCCCTATCTGGACAAAATCGCCCACCGAACTGAAGGACGAAGATTACCTTAAATTCTACAAAGAGCTTTACCCGTACAGCGAAGACCCCTTATTCTGGATCCACCTGAATGTGGATTACCCTTTTAACCTTACCGGTGTACTGTACTTCCCTAAGCTGAAGAACGATTTCGAGATCACTAAAAACAAGATCAAATTATTTAGCCGCCAGGTATTTATTACCGACGAGGTAAAAGACATTGTACCTGAATTCTTGATGCTATTGCATGGCGTTATCGATTCGCCGGATATCCCGCTGAACGTATCGCGTAGTTTCCTGCAGGCTGATAGCAACGTTAAAAAGATAAACACCTACATCACCAAGAAAGTAGCCGATAAATTATCAGACCTGTTTAAAGCCGACCGTAAAGGCTTCGAAGAGAAATGGGGCGACATTGGGCTGTTTGTGAAATACGGGATGATAAGCGAAGATAAATTTTACGATAAGGCGAAAGACTACGTTTTGGTGAGCAACACCAAAAAGGAGAATTTCACCCTTGCCGAGTACAAGGATAAAGTTGAAGCTACTCAAACCGACAAAGACGGCCAGCTAGTGTACATTTACACCAACGATCCGGATAAGCAGGATTCGTTCATCCAGTCGGCCACTAAAAAGGGTTACGATGTGATGGTGATGAACTCGCCGATAGATACGCACTTTATTAGCCAATTAGAGCAGAAATTAGAGAAAACACAACTAAAGCGTGTAGATGCTGATGTTGCTGATAAACTGATAAAGAAAGATGAGAACCCCGAATCGGTATTGACCGAAGAGCAAACAACCAAAATAAAGGAGATTTTTGACAAGGCCATAAACAAACCTGCTTACAAAGTAAAGCTGGAAAGCCTTAGCCCGGATGAATTGCCGGTTACCGTTACGATGGACGAGTTTATGCGCCGTATGAAAGATATGGCATCCATGGGTGGCGGCATGAGCTTTTACGGTAGCATGCCCGATAATTACAACGTTATTGTAAACGGCAACCACAAGCTGATCAGCAAGATACTGGCCGACGAGAACACCGATGTGCAGGCACAATTAGCCAAACAAGCATTTGACCTGGCACTGCTTTCGCAAGGTTTATTAACCGGCGCAGAGCTTACTGAGTTTGTGAACAGGAGCGTAAGCCTCATATAATTTCGGAATTCGGATGAACTTCGTTGAGGGCTTCGCCGTTTTCGATTTCGGATTTAGAACATCATCAAAGCCGTCCCCAAAAAGGACGGCTTTTTTATTGCCTTAAAATTTATTCTCGTTCCGTTTATGGAATCGGTAGTGCCCTTGCATCCTACCTGTAAAAAAGAAAAAGCTATGAGAAGAGTGATCAAACTAAAGATGTATGGCCCGGTGGGGTTAAACCCAACAGCGCCAAAAACGTCTAAACCAATATGCAATGCGGTTGCATTTAAACTTATTGATAACTATACTGTTCTACAGCAAACAAGCGTTACATTTATACCTTAATGCTACAAAAAAGATGAAAACTTTAATCAAAATATTCTTTGCCTTAACCATAGTGGTTTCGGCCATGCAGCAGGGCCTGGCACAAAACAAAAAGGCCGAAAAACAAGCCGAAAAAATTGCAGCGGTGAAACAACTTATGCAATCGAAAAACTACCTGTTTAAAGCCGAGTTTATGTACCCTATGGCCGGCACCCAGCAGTACCTAAACAGCGACTACGATGTAAAGATTGGCCAGGATACCATTGAATCTTACCTGCCTTACTTTGGTGTAGTGTACTTTAATGCAGGGTATAACAACCCATCGGATGCGGGCATTAAATTTACGTCTACAAAGTTTGATTATAACCTTCAGGAAAAAACAGATGGCAGTTATATAGTTTACATTAAACCGAAGGACACCAAAAACACCCAGCAAATAATATTAAATGTATCATCTACCGGGTATGCCAGTTTATCTGTACAAAGTAACAACAGGCAAATGATACGCTTTAGCGGATATATTAAAGAGGTGCCTAAGGCAAAAATATAAAACGATGTTGAAGATAAGCATACCCGCACAACCGGGCTTTTCCCGGGGAATTATTGAAAAGTACGGCATCCCCCATCCGCTAAGCGGAACGGATACCGAAGTGAACGGCGATGTTATTTTACTGTTCGAAAACGAAGAAACGGCGGTTGCCTACCTGGATGAGTTGGAGGAACATGCCGGTTCGGTAGATGGGCAGTCTCCCGCCAAAAATATAATAAGCCTTATTGTAAGCGCCATTAGCACCGATGAATTTGTGCAGGCGTATTTACAATAAGGCTAATTATTTCTACATTGCCTTACCTGGGGAGAACGCAGGTTGAGGCCACTACTACCCGAGCAGGTTTTTATCAATATAGCCAATACTGCTCACCATGCTTGCGAAGGGGTCTTTAGGCATATCATGCTCTACAAAAAAATGCTCCATACCTGATGATTTTGCAGCCGCGAAGATTGGCTTAAAGTCGATAGTACCACTGCCCACCGGTAAAATTTCTACCCTTGCAGCATCAAGGTCCTTCACATGCCACAGGGGGAAACGCCCGGGGTTTTGTTTAAACATTTCTACCGGGTTTTTACCGCCTTTAATGGCCCAGGCCAGGTCCAGCTCAAACTTTACGTTTTTAGGGTCGGTTTCTGCCAAAAACAGGTCGTACGGTATTTTACCTTCCACTGCACGGAACTCCGCATCGTGGTTATGGTAACAAAACTGCAAACCTGCTTTCCTTGCAAGCTCAGCAGTTTTGTTTATTGTTTCGATAGATAATTTTATCTCGTCCAATGTATCTATAGGCGTACTGGCGCATACCAGGTATTTTACGCCACCCTCGGCAGCTTCATCAACAAGTTGCTGCATATTATCGCGCAGGTTAGCCATTGGCGGTATAACTATGGGTTTCCCATCCGCCCCGGCGGGCATTTTAGCACCTGCGGGTAGTTTAAACGGCGCACCTAACACATGATGCGATTTCCATGAAAGGCCCTCGCCATTCGCCACTGCTTTAAATTCCTTTACTTTTAGCCCATAGTAGCCGCCCTTTTTACTGAACGCCGATTCTATCTCTTTATATCCGGCTGCCGAAACTTTGGTTAAAGTGCCCTTTACGTCGGCATCCATTACATTAAAAAATGTAAACAGCTGTATGCCAACCGCATGCTTGCCTTTGAAGTTTAAAAGTGAAGCCGCTTTGCCTGATAAAGCCATGCCGCCAATGGCCAGTGTACCGGCCGTTTTTAAGAAATTACGCCTGTTATTATTCATTATAATTTAGTTTATTTTACTTGGTAAGGCAATCTAAATCAATAAAATGGAATAAAAAAATATTATTGTGTCTTTTTAACGCAATGTGGTTTTAGCTTATGACATGAGATGTGAGATATGAGATGTGAGATATGAAATGTGAGATTTGGGTTTGCAGAAGTTAGCCTCATTTTGTCTTGGATCTTGCCTCCGGCGAAGAGCTTCAAATGAAGAGCAGTCGAGCGATTTTTTTAACAGAGATAAAGTGATACTCAATTTTTATACCTTAGACAATGGCCAAACATTTAACCAAAACTAGGATAGCCTATACGATAAGGCAGGCAGATGAAAATGACGCGGAACAGATCATTCAGTATTCTAAGGCTGTATTCGCGTCAACCGACCAGGTACTTACTACGCCCGGGGAATATACTATCTCTGTAGCAGAAGAAAAGGCATGGATAAACAATATCAATAACAGTAAAAATTCTAAGTTACTAATCGCAGAACTGGATGGTCAGGTAATTGGCTTCCTGTTTTTTATCCGGCAGCAAAAAGCAAAAAATGCCCACGTAGGAGAATTGGGCCTTAATGTCCACGCCGGCTACCGTGCAATGGGCATTGGCCGTACGCTGATGGAAACCCTAATTAAATGGGCAAACAATTGCGGGGCGATTGAAAAAATAGTGCTCCAGGTTTTTGCAACAAACCACAACGCAATAAACCTGTATAAGACTTTAGGTTTTCAGGAAGAAGGAAGGTTTGTAAAGGCTATAAAACAAAAAGACGGGGCGTATGCTGATGTGATACAGATGTATTTATTTGTAGGCCAGGAAGGGCTATAACACCCCTCCTGGCTGCCCACGCAACGTGGTGGCCTGTTTTGCTTACTCGCTCCTTAAACTCTTCACCGGGTTGGCCAATGCCGCTTTTAAGGCCTGGAAGCTGATGGTGATGAATGCGATGACAATGGCTATTATCCCTGCCGCCGGGTACACCCACCAGCCGATGTTTATGCGATAGGCAAAGTTTTCGAGCCATTTACCCATCAGCCAGCCCGCCAATGGTGCTGCTATTAAAAGTGCCGCCAATACCAGTACGATAAAATCCCGTGATAGTAAAGTAACCAGGCCGGATACCGTTGCACCCAGTACCTTGCGGATGCCTATTTCCTTTCCGCGCTGCTCTGCGGTAAACGCCGCCAGCCCGAATAAGCCTAAAGAAGAAATAATTACAGCCACAATTGCGAATACCGACATTAAGCCCGACGATTTTACATCATCCTTATATAATTTATCAAACTCCTGGTCAAGGAAGGTATAATCAACCGGTTCGCCGATAAAATATTTACCCCAAACGGCTTCTATCTTTTTAATCGCTTCGGCCTGTTTACCTGGCGCCACGCCTACCAAAAAAGTGTTTACCCAATCCTGATCGTTTTTAAATATCGCCGGGCTTACCTTCTCGTGCATGCTTTTATAGTTAAAATCTTTTACAATGCCAATAACCTGCCCGGTATCGCCACGGGAAACAAACCGTTGCCCAACATATGGTTTACGCAGGTTAAATTCCTTGGCGGCCGTTTCGTTCAACACTGCGTTGCGCTTGTCTGCCTGGTCGCCCGGGATAAACCACCGGCCCTCCAGCATGTTTAGTTTTACTATTTTAGTATAGTCAGGGTCCACATTAAAGAAAGCAATTGATGGTTCAAAGTCTTTTGCCCGGCCATCCCAGTCTGTTCCGCCCGATGACAGGTTTTGGTTATCCTGTATAGAATGCGTGCCCATCATAGAAACCGCGCTAACGCCCGATTGCGATAATAACGATTGTTTAACGCTTCCGAAGATTGCCTTACGTGCTTCGTCTTTATATTTATAAAAGGCACTTATGGGCATGGATATAGTGAGCACCTGCTCGCGCTTATAGCCCGGGTTTTGCGAGTTTACATAGTTTAACTGCCGGTAGATGGTGATAACGCCGATGATAAGGAATATAGAGAAAGTAAACTGCACAACCACAAGCCCTTTACGCAGCGAGGTGTCTTTTACATGCAAAACGCTGCTGCCCCTAAAAATGCTCACGGGTTTAAATGAGGAAAGGAGCAGCGCAGGGTAGATACTGTTGAGCACAACCGCTGCCAGCAAAGTGCCAACGAGGATTAGCAGGATATAACCCGACCCCGACGATAGTGAAAAATTGTGCCCGGTAAATTGGTTAAATGCGGGGAGCGCCAGCCATATAATGAAAAGCGTAAGTACCAGCGATAGTGCGCTAACCAGGAACGACTCGGCAATAAATTGGGTAAACAATTGGCCCCTGCCCGCTCCTACTATCTTTTTTATGCTCACTTCTTTGGCGCGCAGGCTTGCCCGGGCGGTGGTTAGGTTTACATAATTGATGCAAGCGATGAGCAACAGTAAAATACCGAGGGCTACAAAAATGTAAGCCACCTTTTTATCGCCATGGGCGAGTGATGAGTTTTGAAGGTCATTCTCGAAATGGAGCGCTGCTAATGGCGTAAGCCCTATTTGCAGGTTATCTTCCTTACGGTTCTTTTTCAGGATGGCTTTGATTTTTTGCGAGATGGGTTTAAGCATAACGCCGGGATGTACCTTTACAAAGGTCATGTAGTTGAAGTTGCCCCATTGCAGGTCGTTATCCTTTTCGCGTTTGTTGCTCTGTTTGGCTGCGATAGGTATCAGCACATCAAATACAAAGCTCGAGTTTGCCGGGTTATCTTTCACAACCGCCTGCACCTGGTAGTTTACCGAATCGATCTTAATAGTTTGCCCCACAGCATCCCTGTTATTGAAATACTTTTTAGCCTTGCTCTCGCTTAAAATGATGCTAAAGGGGTTTTGATTAAAGGCAATGGCGTTGCCACTAACAAATTCGTACTTAAACACATTAAACCATTCGCTATCTACATAAGCCGTTGTTTTTTCAGGGAAAAACTGCCCGTTTATATTCAGGTACACCGCCCTATAGGTGTTAGGAGACAAACGGGCAACATTCTCCACCTCGGGTATCTCTTTTTTCATCGCGTCGCCAAGTACATAGGGCGAGTGCTCCCATATCCAGGTGGTGCTTTTATCAATTGCTAAATAACTTTTTATACGGTATATGTTTGCACCTTCCGGTTGGTTTTTATCATAATTAAACTCGTTTTGTACCCAAATAAATATAAGCACAGCCGCGGCCATCCCTACAGATAAACCGCCGATATTGATGATACTGGTAGCTTTGTGGTTGCGCAGGTTGCGCCAGGCAGTTTTGAAATAACTTTTTATCATAAGTTTAGTCATTAAGTCATTTTGCTTCGCGTCATTGGGTCATTGTTATTAAGTCAAAAAGCCATCACAGAACATAATGACTCAATGACCTAATGACTCAATGACAACTATTCACGTCTAAGACTCTTCACCGGGTTTGCTAATGCCGCTTTAACCGATTGAAAACTAATGGTTGCAAAAGCAACGAGTAGCGCTACTACCCCTGCCATTGCCAATACCCACCAGCTAATGCTGATGCGGAACTCGAAATCGAGCAGCCATTTATTCATAGCGTACCAAGCTACGGGCAGGGCAATTATTGCTGCCAAAACTACCAGTTTTAAAAAATCGCGCGATAATTCGCCTACTATCTGCGGTACACTGGCGCCCAATACTTTGCGCACACCAATTTCTTTAACGCGCTGTGTAATAGTAAATGCCGATAGGCCAAATAAACCCAAACAGGCTATAAATATGGCGATGAACGAGAATATGGTGAACAAACTGCTCTGTTGTTGCTCGCTCTCGTAAAGTTTGCCAAAACGTTCATCCAAAAAGGTATAATCGAATGGTGTTTCGGGCAGGTATTTGTGCCAGGTAGTTTCTACAGCAGCAATAGATGCCTGCGGGTTTGTACCGCTTATTTTAATCGACATACGATTAAGTCCATCGCCGCCAGGTAGTTTAAATATCATGGGGATAATTTTTTGATGCAGCGATTCGAAATGGAAATTTTTAACCACGCCAACCACTTTGCCATCAACGCCGCCATAAGTTAAATTTTTCCCTATCGCGTTTTCAGGTGTTTTCCATCCAAGTTCTTTAACAGCCTGCTCATTGATGATGCAGTTAACGCTATCGGTTTTAAAAGCTTCCGAAAAATTCCGCCCGGCCACTATTTGCATGCCGAAAGTGGGTATAAAACCGTAATCTATAGTAATATTCTTAAGGTCGAATTTCACCGGCTGTGCCGTGCCATTTTCCATCACCGATGCGTTCTGCGCATCCAGCAACCTACCCGAAGGTATGCGTGAGGAGCGCCCTATATCTTTAACCAACCCGGTTTTCTGCAGGTCATCCTTAAAAGCTTTGTATTGTGGTGTTAAGCCGTTATAATACCCCATGGTGATGATGTTATCTTTATTAAACCCGAGAGCTTTACTCTGGATGTACTGTAATTGCTGGAATACTACCGCGGTAGCAACAATAAGGATAATAGAGATAGAAAACTGCAAAACCACCAGCACCTGCCTGAACGATACATTACCGGAGCCCACCTTCAGCATACCCTTTAGCACTTTGGCGGGGATAAACGATGACATGAAGATTGCAGGGTAAATACCACTTACTAAACCAATAATAAATGGCAGTGCCAATATGGGCAGTAATATTTTAAATTGCACCAGGCTTTTTATAGATAAGCTTAAACCCGACATTTGGTTGATCAACGGCAGCGTCACTGCCGTTAACACTATTGCAAAAATAAGCGCTACCCAAGTTATCAATACCGACTCGCTAAGGAACTGGGAGATAATTTCTTTGCGCTGTGCCCCAATCACTTTGCGGATACCTATTTCCTTAGCCCGTAAAACCGAGCGGGCGGTAGCCAAATTCATATAATTGATACACGCTATCAGCAGTATAAACAGTGCTATCGCCGAGAAAATGTACACGCGTTTAATGTCGCCGTTTTGCTCCAACTCATCATCCAGGTGCGAGCGGAGGTGGATATCGGTTAATTTTTGTAATTCGAGCCTGGTTTGCAAATGGGTTTTAACCGTGCCGCCAAGATTTACATACCTATCTAAAAATGCCGGCAATTGTGCTTCTATGTTGGCTGCGTTATATCCTTTGGGGAACAGCAGGTAAGTGTCGAAGGCGTTGTTGCCAAAATTAGTTTGCAGGTTTTTTTCGCCATATACAACGCTATCCTTTAAAGTATTGAACGATAACAGCATCTCCGGGTGCATATGCGCATTAGCAGGGAACGGCTTAAAAATACCCGTAACCTTAAATTCGTGGGTATTATCATCCAGTCGGACTGTTTTGTTGATCGGGTCTTCCCTGTCAAAATATTTCTTAGCCAACTCTTCTGTCAGCATAATACTATAAGGATTGGTTAAAGCAGTCCGTGCATTACCTTTTGTAACCGCCACATCAAAAACGTCAAAAAAGTTTTCGTCTGCAAAGGCTGTCCCTTTTTCGTTAAACAGCTTTTCCTTATAGTGCAGGGCGCTTGTGCCGGTATATAAAACCCGTGTCATCTTTTTAATATCGGGAAAAGCATTTTGAAGCAACGGGCCAAAAGGCGGCGCCACCGAACTTAGGTGCAGGCTCTCCACACCCGGTTGCGAATAAAACGTGCGGGTTACACGGTAGGTGTCGTCGGCGTTGCTGTTGTACCTGTCGTAACTGTTCTCGTTAATGATATAAGTTAAAATAAGCAGGCAGCAGGTAAGCCCCACCGTTAAGCCGAATATGTTGATGGACGAGATAAATTTGTGCCGGGTAATGTTACGCAGGGCACTTTTTAAATAGTTTCTTATCATGATATTTAAGATTACACCGATTAAATTTTATTACACCGATTGTTTTACGATTTACCCCGATTTTTCTCCGATTTTCAACGATTTTTAACGGTTTTTCGTGGTATTATTTTTAATTGTCAACTTCTATTTACTCGCTCCTCAAACTCTTCACCGGGTTCACCAATGCTGCTTTTATCGCCTGGAAACTTACGGTGAGTATGGTTATTATAATAATTGATGCCGCCGCTACAACAAACACCAACGGGCCAATATCTATCCTGTAAACAAAGCCCTGCAGCCACTGGTGCATAATATACCATGCCATAGGGAAGGCAATAATTACGGCAATCACCACTAGTTTCAGGAAATCAGTGGTCAACATCATGGTAATACTATTTACCGATGCCCCCACTACTTTACGGATTCCAATTTCCTTACGCCTTTTTTGTGCGGTAAATGCAACCAACCCAAACAGCCCCAGGCATGAAATGATAATAGCCAATGCCGAAAAATAATTTGCCAAGACAGATACCCGTGTTTCTGTCTCATATTGTTTTTGATAAGCCTCATCTAAAAAACTATAAGCGAATGGGAAACCCGGGTTAAAACTTTCGTACACTTTTTGTACCTTGGCTATGGTCTCTTTTTGATTGCCTGGTTTTATCCTAACGATTATTTTAAAATACGGGTTGGCGCCGAAACCTAAATTGATAAATGATGGCTTCACGGCTTCGTGCAACGACTCGAAATGAAAGTCTTTTACAATACCGATTAGTTGGTACTTATTACCGAAAATATCGATGTTTTGGCCAATTGGATTACCTTTTAAGTGCATGGCTTTCACAGCGGTTTCATTTACCATTACCTTCTTGCTTTCTGAAGGCACGCCGTAATTTTGATTGAACGCCCTGCCCGCAGTAACCTGCATGTTCATGGTTTCGATAAAGTTGAAACCGCCATAAAAGCCTTCGAAATACACGTCCTGGTTGGGTGTTTTGCCATCCCAGCTAACTACGGCTGTACCAAAGTTGCGGCCCACAATATTATGCTGGGTAAAGCTTGCGTTTACCACGCCGGGTATTTTTCTTACCTCAGCATTAAAAGCTTCCTCGTTGCCGGAAAGCCGGCCTTCCGAATCAAAACGGATCATGTTATCCTTATTGTAGCCAAGCGCGGTAGATTGTATGAATTTTACCTGCTTATAAACCACCAGCACGGCGATAATAAGCATTACCGATAGCGTAAATTGGAAAACCACCAGCCCCTTACGCGCCACCAATTCCGCAAGGGAAGTATTGAGCTTACCTTTTAATATCGCCAGCGGTTTAAATTTAGAAAGGTATAAAGCCGGGTAACTGCCTGATACAATGCCCGTAGCCACCGCTATGCCAACAAGCACTGCAATCAAATGAACATCGAACACCAGTTTAATATCTTTTCCGGTAAGCTGATTAAATTGCGGCAGCAGCACCCAGGTAAGAGCCACCGCAAATACCATGGTAATGATGGAGAGCAATAACGATTCGGACAGGAACTGCAATACCAATTGGCTTCGTTCCGCTCCAATCACTTTTTTAATGCCCACCTCCTTCATCCTGCCGGCTGCTTTGGCAGTAGACAGGTTCATGAAATTGATGCAGGCTATCAGCAAGATAAACACAGCAATAAGCGAGAACAATTTTACGTATTCCTCCCTGCCCCCAACCCGCGAACCATGGTTAAAGGTATTGGCCAGGTAATTTTTAGAGAACTGCATGGCCACCAGATTGCGGGTGGTGTCGCCACTATTCTTTTTAACCACATCACTGATGCGGCTATTGAAAGCTGCCAGATCGGCGCCTTTTTTTAGCAATACAAAATTATGCGGGCCACCGTTATTCCAGGTTTTTACCCATCCCTGTACATCTGCCAGGTAATCAAACGAAAGTACAAAATCGAACTGTTGCGAGGAATGCACAGGCACTTTCTCGAAAACACCGGATACGAAGAAATCCTTTTCGTGCTGAAAACGGATCACCTTGCCTATAGCGCCCTCGCGGGTATTGAACAAGCGTTTGGCCAATTCATCTGATATTACGATGTTATTTTTGGCCTCCAGCACTTTGTTTTTATCGCCGTCCAGCATTTTAAAGGAGAAGATATTGAAGTACTCCTTCCCTACGTATTGCCCAACAGCTTTCATATTTTTATCACCGCTTGTAAGCGTAAATTTTTGAAACCAATCGGCAGGTGCAACCGGTGCGGCGTACTCAATCTCGGGGTTACCGATTTTAATAGTTTCGCTAACCAAGCCAGAAGATTCATCCGTTAAACCAACATTTTCGCCCGCGCCGCGCATTTCCATCACTTGGAAAATCTGGCTGTCCTTATCGAATATCTTATCGTAACTTAACTCGTCGTGCACCCAAAGATAGATGAGCAAAGTACAGGCAATGCCAGCTGAAAGGCCCAGCACATTAAGCAAAGTGAATTGCTTATCCTTAATTAAGTTGCGCCAGGCAATTTTGATGTAGTTTCTTAGCATGATAATTAGTCATTAAGTCATTTGCTTCGCTTCATTGGGTCATTGGAA
>CBFGNE010000023.1:0-13519 GCA_965649995.1 uncultured Mucilaginibacter sp. | reverse complement strand
CGGGTGGCTGCCCCAGTTGTGCGATGGGTTGATAATAACGTCCTTACCAAGCCATTCTTCCGCCCCTTCGCCGGCTTCGGCAACAATGCCGGCGCCATCGGCACCTAAAATAGTGGGGTATTTTAGCCCGGCGTATTTGCCAATGCTTATCCAGTAGTCGCGGCGGTTTAGGGCTGCTGCTTTTATTTTTACCAGCACCTCGCCCGGTCCGGCGGTTGGCTTATCTACTTCTTTGTAAACAATAGGATTTTCTGCGGTTTCGAGGACGATGGCTTTCATAATTTCTCTTTACCGTCATTGCGAGGTACGAAGCAATCTCCCGGTAAGCAGAGCCGCTTTGCGTGGCGGCTTGTCCTGTGTAGAGATTGCTTCGTTCCTCGCAATGACGTGGTGGTTAAAGGTGCGCTGACCACAGCGCACCGATTCTTATTAATAAAAGAGCGGCAGAATTGTTTCCAATGCTGCCGCTCAAATAAGCCCCACCCAAACCCTCCCCGGAAGGGAGGGCTTTAAAATTTTTAAAGTCTCCCCTCCCGGGGGAGATTATTCACATATTTTTTGTTTTATATGTGTTCATGATGGCTGCGCCGTTTAGAGGGGGCTGGGATAATTCTTTATTAAGCTATCGCTTTGGTGTACAACTCAGACACGTGTGCCCAGTTAATTACATTCCAAATAGCTGCTAAATAAGCAGGGCGCAGGTTTTGGTACTTTAAGTAGTAAGCATGCTCCCAAACATCAATACCTAAAACCGGTGTGCCTTTTACTTCGGCAATATCCATTAAAGGGCTATCCTGGTTTGGGGTAGATGTAATGGCCAGTTTTTTATCGGCAGTAACAATAAGCCATGCCCAGCCCGAACCAAAACGGGTTGCGCCAGCATCAGACAGCTTGGTTTTAAAATCGGCAAATGAACCGAAAGTGCTGGTAATGGCTGCTGCTAAAGCACCGGTAGGCTCGCCGCCGCCGCTTGGCGATAACAACGTCCAGAACAAGCTGTGGTTGTAATGGCCACCGCCGTTGTTGCGTACTGCAGCCGGGAATTTAGAAATATTTTTGATGATATCTTCAATGTTAGCGTCGGCCTCTGGTTTACCTTCTAAAGCTTTATTTAAGTTGGTAACATAAGCGTTGTGGTGCTTGCCATGGTGAATTTCCATAGTAGCTTTGTCAATATGCGGTTCCAGTGCATCGGTAGCGTAAGATAACGCCGGTAGGGTAAATGCCATAATATTAAAAATTTAAGTTTTACAAGTTGTGATGAGCAAATATAAGGCCCGAATTGGCTTTTTGTTCTAAATGAATGTCATTTATGTAGTCTGAACCCGAATTTACAGGATTATAAAATTTTCAGAATACATGCGCTTCAAATTCTGTTCATTCTTAAATTCTGAAAATCCTGATTCTGATTACCTCTTCCTCTTAAAAAAATCCTTCACCAACTGCGCGCACTCATTCTCGAAGATACCGCCGGTGATAACGGTTTTGGGATGCGTAATGGTTTGGTTTAACCTGCCGAAACCGCGTTTGGCATCGTATGCGCCAAAGACAATCCGGCCTACCTGGAACCAGTACGAGGCGCCTGCGCACATTACGCAGGGCTCTAAAGTAACATACAACGTGCACTCGGGCAGGTACTTGCCGCCCATGTAATTGGTTGCTGCTGTTAATGCCTGCATTTCGGCATGTGCGGATACATCATTCAAGCGTTCGGTAAGGTTATGCCCGCGGCCGATGATCTGCCCCTTGCATACCACTACAGCACCAATCGGGATCTCGTCCTCCTTCAAAGCTAAACGCGCCTCCTTCAAGGCTTCATTCATAAAAAACTCATCCGGGGATATGGCTGGCTCGTCGCCAAAAGTAAAATATTTCATTTATACCAGTTTACTGCCATTTGGCACGGGTTTATCAATAGCAGCCAACACAATATCGCCATTTTCATCGGCAAAGCCGGTTACCAAAAACTCTGACATAAAGGTAGCTATCTGCTTCTTAGGGAAATTCACCACACCCATTATTTGCCTGCCGGGCAATTCCTCTTTGGTGTAATGCCTGGTTATTTGTGCGCTGGATTGTTTGATGCCTAAAGGCCCGAAATCTACTTTGAGCTTGTAAGCAGGCTTACGTGCTTCCGGGAAATCAAATACTTCGAGGATAGTACCCACGCGGAGTTCTACCTTTTCAAAATCGTTCCAGCTGATGGTTTCCATATTGAGTACGAAGTTATGGACACGAATTGAATGAACACGAATTTTTTCAAATTGAGCCGAATTTCACGAATGGGGTGGACACGAATCCTGCTTTTAGGCTCGCCGCCTTCCGGCGGCGAATGACTAACGGAGGCCCATTGAGACGTTTCCCCCCGCACGTCATGCCGAATTTATTTCGGTACCCCACAGGACAGGTAGCCGCCATGCAAAGCGGCAAACAATGTGGCTACTTTTATGATGGGGTGTTGAAACAAGTCCAACATGACGTTTATGTCCGTACCGCTGTCGCAAGCCTCCCGGCTTGTGGTCCACTCGCAAAGTAGCCACGATGTATCCTTGATTAATGGGACGGTAGCAAATAAATCCGAAATCGAAAATCCGAATTCCGAAATCAATTAATGATCTTCCCCGCCAGGTCTACTTTGCGCGAAAATGGGTTCAAATATTTATTGGCCAGCACTACAAATTCGCGGCGGGTAACCGGGCGTTTGGTATCAAAGGCTACTGTGAAGTTGTACTTGCTTTTCCAGTTGGCGCGCATCATCCGCTCTAAGGTTTCCGGGTCGGTAAGCGACATTTCGCTGATATAGGATAACAGGTTGCCTACTGTGAAGTTATCGCCCGGCTGGGTTTTATTAAACCACAGGAACGAGCGGGCGAACGTTTCGTTTAAGTAGGGTTTCACCTCATCGGTATAAACTGTAGTATCGGGTTTAAACAGCATTTGAGCAGTTTGGCCCGTTTCTGTACGGAAACCATGAAGCATGCCCGTTGCGCCAACTTGCTGCACTGCGCGATAGGCCGGGTCGGATTTCGGGATATCGTTAAACGGCATAATGGCGCCACCGTAAATTAATATCTCATCCTGTATATGGCGCACATCCAGGTCTTTGGTGGTTTTATTAAAAAACGCACACCAGGCTGCCGAAGCGCCAACGCCCTGCCCCAAAGCCATCTGCACGGCAGGGTTGGTAATGCTGCCATTTACCAAATGCGTTACCGACATACCCTTCTCGGTTACAAACAGGTTAACCGCATCTTTTACCACAATGCTGCCCAATGGGACAGAATATGGCGGGAACGGGGGGTACTTTATTTTGGGTGCACCGGGTGTAATATAGTGCTGCCCCGGTATCGCATCGCCTATGCCTATAGAGGTTCGGTACAACCTTGAACCGCGGGTGTAGGGCGTATAAATATCATCCAACACCATGCGTACCTCGCCATAGGCACGTTTATTTTCGCGCACGTAAGGTATCAGCGGCAATTTATCTTTTGTGGGGAACTCATCGGCAAGGCCTATGTTTTTATAACCCAGCTCGGTTTGCATATAATAAATAACGCCGAGGGTGTGCAGCCGTGCTTTACGGAAGGTTTCGGCCCGGTTTTCGGGCGAGAGGTCGTTTGATGTTACGGAGTATTGGTTAGCGCAATCGTTCCAGTTCATCATATATTTATCGTTGATGAGGCTGCCCGCTTTCAGCATTTTTTTGATGTCGATACGTTTGAGGCAGGCATACTGGCTTGGCTCGTACCCCTCGGGCCGGGCAATGGTTTTGTCCGCCGTTCGGCCATAATCTTTCAGTATAGCTACCCAGCTTATGTCCTGTATTTGGTTGGTTGGGTCGGCAGGCGCCTGTGCTTCGCCGGTCTCCTTCCGGCTATCAAAGCCCGTATTAAATATTGCGCCCGCTGTGGTGGCCACATCGGCATATTCGGTGGCATCCACTACGGCTTTTGCTTTTATCACGTCGGTTTTGCCATTTACCGTTATGCTTACTTCCCACCCGTTACCATCTTTTTTTATGGTTGTAAAGGGCGTATTTAGTTTTACGGTGAGGTTTTTTACGGTATCGGTAAGCCGCTTAAGGATGGCTGCGCCCACCGATGGCTCAAAGGTTAATACCGCATTAAAAGTGGTATCGTACCCCAGCCTTACTTTATAAAAGTTTTTTACGCGTTCCCTAAACTCGCCATAAAAGCCATTGGGCAGGTTGCGGTTGGCCTCTAAAATACAAACGCCGCCGGCCGTCATGGCACCGCCCAACCAGGGCCCCTGTTCTATCAGCATGGTTTTTACGTTGCTGCGGGCGCTTTGTATGGCTGCCGCTACGCCGCTTGCCCCGCCGCCAACAACCAACACATCGGTTTTAATGGTATCGGCATAACTAACACTGGAAATGAGGACTATAAGGAGCGTTAATAATTTTTTTATCATCAGTTTACAAAACAAGTACAAAACGCTAATTTAGGGCAAATCCTTATGGATACATCAAAATTTAATTGCCCATACAAAATTTAGAGCCATGACAGACGAGCAGATGCGCTACCCCGTAGGGAAATTTGTGCCCCCGGTATCATACATTATAGAAGATAAGCGTAAATGGATAAGCGAGCTGCGTAACCTACCGGGTAAAGTGCGCAATGCTATTATGCCCCTAACCGACCGCCAGTTGGACACCCAATACCGCACCGGCGGGTGGACATTGAGGCAGGTTGTACACCACCTGGCCGATAGCCACATGAACTCGCTTGTCCGTTTTAAACTTGCCCTTACAGAAGAAAACCCAACCATAAAACCCTACGAAGAGGGGGATTGGGCACTGTTGCCCGATTACCGCCTGCCGGTAGAGCCATCCCTGCGGATGCTGGAAGGGATACATATACATATGGTGGCCTTGTTTGAAAGCTTTACCGAGGACCAATGGGACAAAACCTTTCATCATCCCGCATCGGGCGATACCGTTACATTAAAAAAAGCATTGGCCCTATACGCCTGGCACAGCAGGCATCACTTGGCACATTTAACAGAAACGATAAAGAAGTTTTAAGGGTTTTCATTCTAAAACATAGCGATGGGTTCCAAACCCATCGCTATGTTTTTAATACTTCGTCATTGTACGAAGCCCTAACCATCCCGTCTTTGCGAGGAACGAAGCAATCTCTACGAAAGCAGAGCGGCTTGCATAGTGGACCTGCTAACCGGGAGATTGCTTCGTGCCTCGCAATGACGCAGTGGTAAGTTATTGATAACCTTGTCATTACGAACCGAGGAACGAGGGAGGAATCTTGTTGTTGATGCAAAGCTCGACACTTTGCATGCCTGCTTTGCATTACTAACAAGATTCCTCGTCGCTACGCTTCCCTCGGAATGACATGTCCTTAAGTCATTGATATCAATTATGTTTTCTTTAATGTCATTACATTTTTTTCCAGGGGGACACTGGTGGATGCTCGCAATGACGCGGAGAGATAAGACGCTTCTAATCACATCTTCATCATTTTATCCATCTTATGCTTGCTGCCCATTTTCATTAGCGCAGGCGTAACCCGTAAATACACCTGGAAGCCAATTGGGTTGCTACCGTACAATGGCTGCAAATAGGTAGCTGTTGGGTTAATGGTTGCCTGCAGGCCGGCGGTTAAATTTGTTTGCTTGTAATTGGCCATAATGCGGTTTACCCCCAAAGTAAGGGCATTGATATTGAACCTTAGAGCGGCAGGGTACTGCGGCAGATCCAGTTCTTCGGCATCTTTTTGCATTAACTCGTAACGCCCGTAAATTGCCGTTTTATGTAATTGCAGGCTGCTTTCTATAAGGGCGGCAGGCAAAGTGCGGCCGTTGTGGGTATTCTGCCCAAACAGGAAAGTAGTTGCTACATAGCTATCATCGCCCAGCATTTTGGTGTGGATGGCAGAGGCAGTAAACCTGTTTACATTCTCATGCGGCTCGGCTTCCTCGGGGCTGTGCAGCCAGCCGTTTGATGCCTGTAGCGCCCATTCTTTTGAGGGGTTTACCGATAAACGCACCGAGTACGAATCAAATTTAGCCTTATCAAAGTTATATCGGTGCTCATCCGGCTCGCGCCCGGTAAATACCGAACCTTCCAGCTTCACATTTTTATAGCGGAAACCCAAGGTGGCGGTCCCAAATGTAATGTGGGTGGCATCGGCATAATGGTGGCTTAAAGGCGCATCCGGGTTGTTCATGGCCGAGAGGCGGTGCATAAATACCGGCGGGCCTAACGCGGGCTCGCCGGGATAACCAACCGAAAGGGATATGTCGGTGTTTTTTGCAACACGTTGCGTATAGGCAATGCTTAGTTCGGCAAACAGGTCGTGCGGGTGCTGGCGGTCTACCAATTTATTGCCCCGGTACGATTCGCCGGTTTGGAAAAGCAGCGGGTAACCGCTTGCGCCAACGGTAAAAGGATCAAACGAGAACATGGTGTTGATAGCAAACAGCCCGTTTTTGCCCACCTTGCGCTGTGCCATATACATCAGCCAGTTTGGGGCATCAACCTGGCTACCACCGCGGCTGCCTTTGTTAAATAGGTCTTGCTTGTTATAGCGCAAAAAAACGCTGCCATGTACCATGTGCATCCATTTTTTTCCATGGATCATGTACATATACATCGGCGTTTCATCGGGCACCCACGATGTTCCGGAGCCATCCCGGTTCATGGGCAGATCCAGCGAGAACTGGCTGGTCATCATGCCCATTTTATGGGTGGTATCGTGCTGCATATTTTTCATCATGGCAGCATGGTCATGCTTTATTGGCTTTTTAGCGGCCGTATCTTTTTGCATGTGCTGCATGTGGTTCATATCCTGGGCCATTGTGGCCAGGGTTATGGTAAGCGTAGCTACTAATAAAATATGTTTTTTCATGGATGACGTGTAGAGACGCAATATTTTGCGTCTGGATTTACAGAATGTTATAAATTGAAAAAGTTGTACTCGAAACGTACCAGGTACATGTTTTTGCTAAAGCGCTCCATCGAATTAAAAAGGGGGGCACGGTAAGAAAGATCCAGTCGGCAAACGCTGTTAAAAATAAATTGTACCGCAGGCGCTACATCCAAATAACTTTGCGCATAACCAGGGTTGCTTTTGCCAAGCAATTCGGCATAAACGTTTACGTTTACCTGTTTATAGCTGGTGTAGCTTTTTGGCAATAGCAAATAACCGGCCGACAAACTGTAAGCCATCGCATTTTTTGCGCCTGTAATAGATGGGGCATTCCCGCTATTATTAAAAGCCCGCAAATAACTTGCCGAGCCGGATAATGCCAGCTTATGGATGAGTTTTGTAAATATAAGGCCGCCCTGTATGCCGCTGTTATCGCCCTCTAAAGCAATTTCCTGTGTGTTGAAGGGGTTGCTGCTGATAGATGCTTTGCCAAAAATGGCACCGCGGAAATGCGACTGCACGGTATCGATAGATAAGAAACGATATTTACCGTAAACGCTCCCGCCTTCGAGGTGCTGGCCCTGCCTGTAAAAATCAGATACATAGGCCGAGCCATGCACCATTAGTTTACCTGTGGCACCATACATCATTTCCAGCGTGGTACGGTTTTTAAAATCCGGGGATGTAAAGCCCTGGTTCTCCAGCCGGATGCCCAGGGAATGGGCAGCCATATTGCTGGCGGGTTCGGTATTTACATATAATTCTTGCGCAAATGCAACGCCAGCAGATGCCATAAGGCAACATGCCATTAAGATAGCTTTCATAAAAATAAGATTTAAGAAAGCCCTTAAATTGCTACGTGGTATGTTTTACCAGATGCGGCCGGTGTTTCGGCAACCTTGCCCAGGTACTTTTTAGATACCGAATTTGGCGCGAAGCCCTTATCTACAATGGTTAACGATACCTCTCCGCTTAACGGTTTATCGGCATTCAAAACTTTGTATGTATCGCCGCCGTAAGTAAAGGCGTTTTCGGCAACGGTGGTGTTGGCGAAATTGTAGGTGGTTTTAAAGTAGTTTACAAAGAAGCCGGCGCTTTTTATTTTTTTGGTGATCTGTTCAAAATCTACCGGTACGCCTTCTTTGAATGTAATGCGGTAAATATTATGTAACAGGTCTGGTTTTATCTCGCCCACAAAGGGCAACGCTTTGATGGCCTTCTCGGTAGAGTTTGCGCAAAGCGAGCAGGTAAGGCCGCTAACTTGCAGTTCGGCTTTGGTGAATTGTGCTTTTGCAACGCTTACGGTTGCAATTAAAAGGATGATATATATTTTGATGGTTTTCATGTTTTTAAAATTGAATTTGAATTGATAGGGTAATTAATGTGTGGTTAATTACGGTCAAATCCTGAAAATGCAATTTTTAATGAAAACAGCGATGCCCTTCGCGGTGATATCCGGCGGGCCACGGTCTGGTAGCGACTCTGATGAGGGCGATTGTGCCGAAAACAGGAAATCAGCGAAAGGGAATTTTGGGAATTCAAAAACAAAAAGCCGTGAAAAAAACGAAGTGGACTCTTTCTGGTGATCATCTTTCACCTTTACATCCAGCTTGCTGTCCTTACAGCAATTCATTTTGCTTTTGGCCATTGGTGCAGTACAGGCCTTTGCAGGCGCGTTTATCTGTACATCCGCCACATGGTTGCCGCAATAATGCAGGTTTAGCGCAAAGCCGGCTACTGTAATAATATACAGTAAGGCCAATAACAATGCTCCCTGCTTTTTGATCATACTACAAAAATACGGTTTAACTTACTGATTACAAACACTCAATTGCTTAATTTATTTCATCAGGATTTGGAAATAACTAAATAATGTCTTTCTTTGTATTTAGATTTAGTCTAAATAATAATAGATGAAAAAACTTATCCTATCCATAAGCATCTGCGCCATATCCATAAGTGCATTTGCGCAATCAAAACTCGAGCAAGACAGGCAGGCCATTAAATCGTTGGCGGGTTACTATAAAGTAACATTTAATTATGCCGAGACGTTTGCCCCCGATACCGCTTATAAATATTATCCGCGCTACCACTCCTGGGGATACGAATGGGCCGTTGTGGTGGGAGATTCCCCTAAGAAAATTGTAATACAGCATCTATTGGTGGTAGGCGATAGCACCGTTATTAAACACTGGCGCGAAGACTGGGTTTACGAACAGCCAACCATTTTAACTTACGATAAAGATAATACCTGGAAAAAGGTTGCGCTTGCACCTGCCGATGTTAAAGGCAAATGGGTGCAAAAAGTGTTGCAGGTAGATGATAGCCCGCGATACGAAAGTATTGGCACCTGGGTACATGTGGACGGCCGCCACCAGTGGCAGAGCGAAACCGATTCGCCACTGCCGCGCCGCGAGTTTACAAAACGTAGCGACTATAACGTATTACGCCGTGGCAACCGCATTTACCTAACCCCGCAAGGCTGGATGTTTGAGCAGGATAATAAAAAAATAGTGCGAGCGCCCGGAGGCGATAAACTGCTTGCGCAGGAAAAAGGCTACGAAGAATTTACAAAAGTTGACGAGGCTAAATTTGCCTACGCCAAAACCTGGTGGGCAAGCCAGCAAAACTACTGGGCGGATGTGCGCGCCGTATGGGACAATGTATTTGCAAAAAACAACACCATCAAACTATCCGGCAAAAAGGACGGCAAGCTATTATTCGAAAGGCTATTTGAATTAGGCGACCAATCGGTAAAAGAAAAATGGAGCGCAGCAAAAAATAAGGAAGAAGCCAATAAGGTTATTGCCCTTTATGTAGGGGCGTAATAATTGATGTCGGCGAAAAACGAAGGCCTCCAATTTGGGGGCTTTCCTTTTTTATTTTAAGCCCAAAAGGTATGCCATCGTTATGGTTGATGAAAGCCTAAATACACCGTTTTTCAGAAAGTTTGAATAACAAAGAAAACCAAAGAAAAACACCGAAAAACGTCCGAAAAACGCAAATTTTAGTAAACCGCTTTTTTGCTGTACGAAACTGTACGAATTTGTACGAAACTGTACGAAAGTGTGCGAAACTGTACGAACTTGTGCGAAATCGTCCAGGTTGTACGAAAGTGTACGAGTTGTACGAATCGTACAATTACACGGTGTATCGTCGTTAATCCTGCCCTGCGTTTACAAAGGCGATCATCACTTCGCCGCTTTAATTGTAGCAGTTACTTTGCCGCATTCCATCATATCTTCGCCGTAGTAAGGGTTGCGGATATCCGTGCTTTCGCTTAACCAATAAGATTTTTTCATAGGGCAATACTGCTGGTAAAGCGGTGCGCTATTCATATTTAAGCTTGATAATAAGGCATATATGTTTTTAGACAGGCTTGCAAAATGCTCGCGCTGGTGGTCGATCACGGTAGTTTCGCTGATGTGGCGGCTATCGAATTTTAGCTTGGCAAGGTAAATAGCCCATGTCTTTTGCTGTTTAGGTTGCATGCTTTTAGCGGATTGGGCTGTAAGTGCGGTAAGTAATTCTGCCGATTTGCTTTTGGCCAACTCCGCATTGCTGTTTACCAGCGCTTCCTTTAGGCCGATGTAATAGGCGGTTATTTTATCAACGCTGTTGGCTTGCTGGGCATTAACGTTTGCAATGCTAAACGCCATAATGATGCTTAAAAGAAGTGTTTTCATATAATTTTGATCAATTATTTGTCTTTATACTGTTTGATAATTTCCTTACAACCGGCTTCAATCAATTTAAACACCGGGGCAAATTGGTTGTCGTCGTAGTACGGGTCGGGTACTATGTTGTTGCCCAGCAATAACTTAACTTTATTTTTATCATGGTTATTGCGTGCCTTGGCTAAAATGTCACTCAGGTTACTTTTATCCATCACCAGTATCAGGTCGAACTCATCAAAATCGCTCACACGAAACAGCCTGCAAACCTGTTTGCTGATATCTACACCCTGGTCGGCAGCAGCACGGATGGATCGCCTGTCGGGCGGTGAACCAATATGCCAATGACCGGTACCTGCCGAATCAACCTGCCAATCTAACCCTTCTTTATCTGCCAGGTGTTGCATTATCCCCTCCGCCAGCGGCGACCGGCAAATGTTACCAAGGCATACCATAAGTATTTTCATAGTTGTTTGAAGGTTGTAAGGTTGAAATGTTATTATCGGGAGGGCTTAACTTTCCAACATTTCAACTTTCCAACATTTGTTATCCAAATATTTGATTTAAAACACCGGCCAGCCTTACGCCGCCTTGCAGCAGGCGTTGGTTTACAGTGCCAATAAATTTATAATTGTAGTTGTAAGCGTTTACTTTGTCGCCATCTTTAGAGTAAGCGTAAATATCCTGGCATATCTTGTTCGATTCGTAAAGCCACTGCGCTACTGGTGCTTTTTGCCATGCGGCACGTTGCGCGGCTGTGGTATGATTAATTTCGGCAGCGTACTCGGTGTAACTCATTTGTTGAAAATCAATGAGTTGGGAATCCCAAATGGTATGCAGGTTGGTTGGGTTATTAAACCACGTTACTTTTACATCGTTACCGCCTTTATCAAAGCTATGCGCCGTATGCATGGGCTGGTGGATATCCTCTATTAAATGGATAAGCATATGCAGGGCGAAAAATTTTTGGTCCCTACTCAAGCTTTTCTTTTTCAATTCGCCCATTAAAAATACCAGTTTGGTATAGGCATCAGTAACGGTGTCCTTCTTCAGGTACTCCTGCATTTCGGGATAAGTGTAGGCTTTATCCAAATTAACGTAATGCCATACCTCGGTGTATTTATAATCAGGGTTCGAGCGTTCAAAATCGGCCCAGTTGCCTGCCAGCGCCAACGATTCGTTACCTAAAATAGCCTTGATAGCAGCCTTTGCTTTTGGCGTAAGGTAGCTGTATGCAATTTGCCCCGTAATGCGGTGCCCGTTGGTACCCCATGCCATCGTTTGCACCGGGATGTAAAGTATGGCAGCTGCCAACAGTAATTTTTTGAAGAGGTTTTTCATATTATAGTGTTTTGGGGATGCAGGTAGCACGTTTAATTAATTGCGCATCAAAAGGGATAACGCTTGATGTTGGGAAAAATTGAATAACAGAATCGGATTTGTTGCGGAGCTTGAAAGTTTCCTCGTACTTGCCCGAACGGAAACAGCCGCCTTCAACCTTATAGCTGAAATTGGGGTTGCAGAACAGCCCCTTCAGGTGCAGTGTATCATGTTTTTGTGCATAAACGCCTTTGGCGTACTCGCCCCATTGCCCATTTCGTACACAGCTATCCGGGTAGCCGCCGTTAGCTTTGCTGAAGGATTTAATGCTCACGAAAAACGAATCGCAGCTAAATTTGAAATGGTAAAGCGAATAGTTAACCAGCTTTTTTTGCAAAGCTCCTGTGTCCTGCTGCCATTCGCCTTGTAAAGCAGCTTCGCCCTGGCCCTGCATATTGGGGTTGAAGCGGCAGGCTGTTAAGCCGCAAGCCATAATTAAGGCAAAAGGCAAAAGGTAAAAGGCGAAAGGTTTTTGCATGAATATTTAATATTTAAAACCCCTCTCCAACGGAGAGGGGTTAAAGCAATGTTTTCAATTCCCCCTTCCGGAGGCTGAGGCTATTTCAATCCGCCTATCATATCTTTGGGGCGCACCCACTGGTCGAACTGCTCATTGGTAAGGTAACCAAGTCCAACCGCAGTTTCGCGCAGCGACTTGTTTTCTTTCAGCGCAGTTTTGGCAATTTTTGCAGCAGCATCGTACCCAATGTGCGGGTTAAGCGCGGTTACCAGCATCAATGAATTTTCGAGGTGCTTTTTAATGCCTTCGTAGTTTGGCTCGATGCCAACGGCGCAATGGTCGTTAAATGATACGCAAGCATCGCCAATTAAGCGGGCGGACTGCAAGAAATTTGCCGCCATTACCGGTTTAAATACATTCAATTCATAGTGTCCGTTGCTGCCACCTATCGAGATGGCCACATCATTGCCCATTACCTGCGCCGCTACCATAGTAACGGCTTCGTTTTGGGTTGGGTTAACTTTGCCCGGCATAATAGACGAACCAGGTTCATTATCAGGGATATGTATCTCCCCAATACCCGAGCGTGGACCGGAAGCCAGCATGCGGATATCGTTTGCAATTTTCATTAAAGAAACAGCAATCTGTTTTAAAGCGCCATGGCTTTCTACAATGGCATCATGTGCGGCCAATGCTTCAAACTTATTCTCGGCCGTTATAAATGGCAGGTTGGTGAATTTGGCAATGTATTCAGCCACTTTTACATCATAACCTTTTGGGGTATTGATACCAGTACCTACTGCTGTACCGCCAAGGGCTAACTCGCTTAAATGCTCAAAGGTGTTGCGTAACGCTTTCAACCCGTGGTTAAGCTGCGATACATAGCCCGAAAATTCCTGGCCCAAGGTAAGCGGCGTAGCATCCATCAGGTGGGTGCGGCCAATTTTTACAACTGCTTTAAACGCTTCGCTTTTTGCTTGTAAGGTATCGCGCAGTTTTTCGATACCCGGGATGGTAACGTCTATCAATATTTTATAGGCAGCAACGTGCATAGCTGTTGGATAGGTATCATTTGACGATTGCGATTTGTTTACATCATC
>CBFGNE010000022.1:0-13524 GCA_965649995.1 uncultured Mucilaginibacter sp. | reverse complement strand
TGAGCGGCCAGGTGGGCCTGGCCGATTACGTAATTGCCAATAAATTAGGCTGGGTTTGCCAGACCAGTGCTGAGTCTGTTGCTGATGCCATAACCGATATCAGTAAAAATAAAATTGGCGATTTAAACAGGATAAGGCAGATAGCGCCGGCTATGGTCCGCGGAGATTTTACCGGTAGTAACCTCGCGCAGAAATATATAGCGCTTTACAAACAAATTATACCTGCATGAGCGATTACAAAGACTACGACTTCAACAGCAGCGGCATAACGCATAATTTTAATTATATGTTGCAGCCCTTGCTTAAGATGCTGGATAAAAATAAAAACCATTGCATTTTAGATTTGGGCTGTGGCAATGGGTACCTTGTGAATTACCTGGTTTCATTAGGCTATAATGCTTATGGTACCGATGCTTCAGAAAAAGGTATCGCAATGGCAAAGGAACATAACCCCGATAGGTTTTTTGTACAGGACCTTTCTACAGATAAACTACCGCCGGAGCTGCAACAGCTTTCTTTTGACACGATTATATCCACAGAAGTTATTGAACACCTTTACGACCCGGAAGGGTTTATAGATTTTTGCAAACAGGCGTTAAGCAAGGGGGGCGATATTATTATATCGACGCCGTATCACGGTTATTTAAAGAACCTGGTACTTAGTTTAACCAATAAATGGGACCAGCACCTAAACCCCGTCTGGTTGGGCGGGCACATCAAAATGTGGTCGCGAAGAACGTTAGAAAGTTTGTTAACGACAAAAGGTTTTACTGTTACTCAATTTGAAGGCTGCGGTAGGATGCCGTACCTTTGGATGACGATGCTTATTAAAGCCCGGCTAAATTGAATAGTGAATATTCCTTTATCGTATTAACCTATAATGAAGAAATTCATTTACCCCGGCTGCTGGATTCTATTGCCGGCCTGGATGCCGCTGTTTTTGTTTTAGATTCCTTTAGTACTGATAGCACTTTAGCTATCGCTGAAAATGCAGGTGCCTGTGTTTTGCAAAACCCGTTCGTAAACCATCCGATGCAATGGGATTTCGCCTTAAAAAACTTTGCTATTAAAACGCCCTGGGTTATTTGCCTGGATGCCGACCAGGTGGTAACGCACGAGTTGCAAATACAGCTCCTTAACTTTAAAAATGCCGATCACCAAAACATCAACGGCATTTATTTTAACCGTAAGAACTTTTTTAAAGGCAAATGGATAAAATACGGCGGCTATTATCCGTTCTATCTGCTTAAAATGATACGGTACGGCGTAGGATATTCTGATTTAAATGAGAATATGGATCACCGTTTCATTGTACCCGGCAATACAGTGATATGGAAGAAAGGGTATATTTTAGAAGAGAACTTAAAAGAGAATAACATCCGCTTTTGGATAGAAAAACATAACAAATATAGCGACCAGCTTGCCATAGAAGAAACAGAGCGCATATTGGGTATTCGCAACCAAACAATAAAACCGCGCTTTTGGGGCTCGCCGGATGAACGCACCGCCTGGTTAAAGCAATTATGGTGGCGCTTACCGCGTTATGTAAGGCCGATGTTGTATTTCGCATACAGGATATTATTTAAATTAGGGATATTAGATGGAAGAACCGGCATAATATTCCATTTTCTGCAGGCTTTTTGGTTTAGGCTGGTGGTAGATATTAAGATTGATGAGATTATAAAACACCGAGAACGTGCAGATAGGCATTAAAAATAATATCGCGCTTTGGTTCAGCATAAAATTTATTGTGCTGTTTTTGCCGTTCTATTATTTCAATATTTTATTTTTCGGGCTTACCTCACCGGGTAACAATTACAGCGCGTTTTTAGACAATCATTTGAATTATATCGATTGGCTGCGGTGGATATTGCTGCATACCTCTTGCGCTATCCTAAACCTACTTGGTTTTACGTGCATCACCAGCGCCAACCAGCTATTAGTTGCCGGGCGTGGCGTCATCGATTTGATTTACACCTGCCTCGGGCTTGGCGTGATGAGTTTTTTTGCAGCCTTTGTTATTGCTTATCCAAAAAAAACAAAGCCGAAATTAGTATTCCTAATCGCCGGGTTGCTGAGCATTCAAATCCTGAATATTATACGCCTGATGATATTGGCCCTTTACTGGAATAAAAGCCGTGCACGAATCATCGATCATCATGTAATTTTTGATGTGATCATTTATATTATTATTGTTGTTGCCTTATACAAATGGGTAAATCACAAAGCCACTAATCCGGATGCAGCAAACTAACCTTGCCGTATATAATAACCACCCTTACCATCCCGGGGGCAATGCGTTTAAACGCTTGCTGTGGTATTATGTAAATGCGATTATTTTTAAAAGCAACTTGTTCCCCCTCAGTGGCCTAAAAACCAGTTTATTAAAACTATTTGGGGCGAGGATAGGTAGCGGCATAGTTATAAAACCGGCTGTAAACATTAAATCGCCCTGGTTTTTAACCATTGGAAACCATACATGGATTGGCGAACAAGTTTGGATTGATAACCTGGTGTTGGTAAACATTGGCAGCAACGTATGTATATCGCAGGGTGCCATTTTGCAAACCGGTAGCCATAATTATAAAAAAACCACGTTCGACCTGATAACCGGGAGCATTATATTGGAAAATGGCGCATGGATCGGCTGCGGGGCTATCATTAACCAGGGTATTACCGTTGGCTCGCATGCAGTGTTAACCAGCGGTTCGGTTGCTACAAAAAATTTAGAGCCTTACTTTATTTACCAGGGTAACCCTGCTGCAAAGCTGCGGGCAAGAGAGATTAGCTAATATGTTAGTGAGAAAACTTTTATTATTTGGATGGGTACTCGCCACAGCGCTTGCTTTTAATAGCTGCAAAAACAAAACCGCCTCTAATCCCGATCCAAGGGAATTGAACAGGGTAATTGATAGCCCTTCAGTTGCTAACATTAAAGCATTAGATAAAAAAAGCAAAAACGTTGTATTTGTATTCACGAAGGATTACCCGGAGTTAAAAGGACTCAACAACAAAGTGGTACTTATAAAACCACTCAACCAGGACCTAAGCATCAATTTTGACGAATACCTCCATAAAGATTATATGGGGCCAATCTATATCCTGCTACCCTCCTATTACGTAGGCATACGGGCTTCGGTTATCCTTAAATGCTTCCCGGCATATAAAGGATTCACGTTTACAGAACTAAGCGACAATTACGTTTTGTATTACAGCGATAAAAAAAGGTAAGCAATCACCTGTTTATTTCCTTCCAAAGCAGGTCCTTTAGTTCGGTAATATTCCGCTGCGCTACTGATGAAATAAACACATAAGGTATCCCTTGGGGTACTTCCTTCTCCATCTCTGCCTGCAATTCCTCATCCAGCATATCGCTTTTGGTAATGGCCAGCACACGAGGCTTGTGCATCAATTCGTCGTTATATTGGTTAAGCTCTTTTAGCAGTATCTCGTATTCTTCCTTTATCGTTCTTGCCGTATCGGCAGGCACCATAAATAAAAGCACCGAGTTACGCTCGATATGGCGCAGGAAACGTATCCCCAAGCCCTTGCCCTGCGATGCACCTTCTATAATGCCCGGTATATCCGCCATAACAAACGATTGGTTGCCGCGATACCCAACGATACCTAAATTAGGCACAAGCGTTGTAAAGGCGTAATCAGCTATCTCTGGCTTGGCCGCCGATACTACCGACAGCAAAGTTGATTTACCCGCATTTGGGAAGCCTACCAAGCCCACATCGGCCAATATTTTTAGTTCGAGGATATTCCAGTCCTCCTGTCCATCTTCGCCCGGTTGTGCAAAGCGTGGGGTTTGTTTGGTAGCCGTTTTAAAGTGCCAGTTACCCAGGCCGCCCCGGCCGCCGTTGGCCAATATTTTGGTTTCGCCGTCGTGGTTTATCTCAAAAAGGATCTCGCCGGTTTCGGCGTTTTTAGCGATCGTACCGAGCGGCACCTCCAATATCTCATCGCGGCCTGTCTTACCGCTACGTTGAGAGCTGCCACCCGGATCGCCATCGCCGGCAATAACGTGTTTGCGGAATTTAAGGTGAAGCAGTGTCCATAACTGGGCGTTGCCTTTTACAATAACATGCCCGCCACGGCCACCATCGCCGCCATCAGGGCCGCCCATCGAGGTTAAAATATCCCGGTGTAAATGCGAAGAACCCGCCCCTCCGTGCCCGGAACGGCAGCATATCTTTACATAATCAACAAAATTTGAACCCTGCGACATAATCTTTTCCTTTAAACAGAAAGTCCGAAGCTTAGGGTTTTGACGCTCCTAACCTGCGGACTTTACAAACTTACGTTTTTTATAAATTACTGAATTTATCAGTCTTTATTCACTTTTTACCCATTTAGCAATAATTGCACATATTTGGGTAAATATCTCTTCTACCGAGCCAATGCCATTAATGCTTTCGAACTTGCCCTGCCCTTTATAAAAGCCTGCAACAGCAGCGGTTTTATCATTGTATTCTTTTATCCTTTTACGGATCACTTCTTCGTTCGCATCATCCGGGCGGCCCGAATCCTTACTACGCAGTAAAAGGCGGCGCAGCAACTCATCATCATTCACTTCGAGTGCTATCATACCACTTATAGCCGATTCCTTTGACTCTAATAACGTATCCAAAGCCTCGGCCTGCACTACTGTACGCGGGAAGCCATCAAAAATGAAGCCTTTGGCATCCTTATTCGCATCCAGCTTATTACTAATCATCCCTATCACAACCGCATCAGGTACTAACTTCCCGTCATCCATCAGTTTTTTTGCTTCCAGGCCCAAGGCGGTACCCTGTGCAATTTCGCCCCGCAGTAAATCACCTGTTGAAAGATGAATTAACCCGAACTTCTCGATAAGTTTTTGTGATTGAGTACCCTTCCCTGCTCCGGGGGGACCAAACAGTACTAAGTTAAGCATCCCTTATGTTTAAAAATTAAAAAAGCCTATGAACACTATACTCAAAGGCTTAATTTTTTGGGCACCTGGCGGATGTCGCAGTTCCGGGACAAGTGGTTGATATTATGTGCACTTGTAGGGATTCGAACCCCAAACCTTCTCATCCGTAGTGAGATGCTCTATCCAATTGAGCTACAAGTGCATTTCCTGATAACAAGTTTCTCCTATCGGCGAAGATAGCAGACCCTTTTTTAACGGACTGCAAAAATAGGACTTTCTTTTTAATCTGTGTACTTTTTTTGAAAAAAAATCACTGCACTGCCACCGACGGGTTAGTTAAGCAAAACAGCCATAACCCCTTTGCTGCTTTTTTATATCTTTAAATTTTTAACAAAACCCGTTTTAATGAAGTTTTTTGGCGTAGCAAACCTCTTTTCCGAGATAAAAACCGTCCCCGATGTTTTAGCACAAAAAACTTTCCCAAGCCTTAACGGCCTTCGGGGCATATCCATTCTGATGGTGGTTGGCTACCATATCATCCAGCTATATAACATCCCCGTTTATGGCAACCCGGGTTTTATGGGCCCGCTCGGCGTGGATATATTTTTCGTTATCAGCGGCTTTTTAATTACCACCCTTTGCGTAAAAGAAAAAGTGAAGTACGGATCAATATCTTTAAAAGCCTTTTATATGAGGCGTGTATTGCGGATAGTACCTGTTGCCTATCTGTACATCATCACGCTTATCATACTAAATCAGTTCTATAACCTCAATATATTCCCGGTTACTTTTTTGGCTTCGTTCTTATTCATCATGAACTTATCCATCTCGCGCCTAACGCAGGCAAGCTGGTACCTGGGTCACTACTGGTCGCTTTCGGTAGAAGAACAGTTTTACCTTTTTTTTCCGGTGTTGCTCAACAAAAGCTGGAAGCTATTTATAGCCATACTGCTCTTTACCATATTTGCAGTACCCGTTATTTACTATTTCCAAATCAATTGGGGCTTCCTAAACTACGGCGTTTGTACTGCGGCTATCCGTTATTTTATAAAGTTCCAGGGAATAGCCATCGGTTGCCTGTATTCGGTAATGCTTTTTAAGGGCTATTTTAACTTCCACAGGCTCAAATTACCAATAACGTTATTATCTATTTTCGCGATGTTCTATCTTAGGTACAGCCAGGCATTAAACCCCACGGTAATAACTACCAATCTTATTATTTCCTTGTTTGTGGGTTTTATTGTGGTGAATAACCTTCATCAATCCAAAAACTGGATTTTTAGTCTTTTGAACACAAAGGTACTCAGCTTTATCGGCATACTATCGTACAGTATTTATATATGGCAGGAGCTGTTTTTAGCCAACGACCCCAACTTACCGTTAAGCCACCTTCCGATGAATCTCATATTATTGGTGGTAGTGCCCCTATTATCGTACTTCTACTTCGAAAAGTTTTTCCTAAAGTTCAAGAAACGATTTCAGCCTGTTAAGGAAAACCAATAGCCCAAGCTTTACGGCTATCGATTCCCCCTTGCCAACTACTTAACTTTTTCTGCAATTGCCTCAAAATTGGGCAGGTCGCCTGCGTTTTCCAGCACCTCGGCATAAATAATATTTTGCTCCTCATCTATCACAAAGGCGGCCCGTTTAGATACGCCTTTCATCCCAAAAGCAAATGTTTCGTATAACGCGCCATAAGCTTCGGATACATCCTTATTAAAATCCGACAATAGGGGAAACTGGTAGGCGTTCTCTTCTTTAAACTTTGCCAGGGTAAATGGCGAATCGACCGATACGCCCAGTATCTGTGCATTCAGCCCGTCGTAATAGCCAAAGCTATCGCGCATGGTACAGAGTTGCGTGGTGCATACACCGGTAAAAGCCAAAGGGAAAAAGTGTAATACTACTTTCTTTCCTTTAAAATCGGTTAAGGAAACCTCTTTAAGTTCGGATGAGGTTAGTTTGAATTGTGGGGCGACTGAACCTGGTTTTAATAGCATGATTTTATGTTTTTCTACAAATGAATAACATTTACCCGAAACATCAACACTCTAAAAACCGAAAGCATTTTTTTTTACAAAAAATTGGAATTGTCAAATATCTGACTACATTTGCAGTGTACTACTTAACTAATACACTAATGATACGATTTAACAACTTGTCCTTTGGTTACTCCCGAAAAAATTTGCTGTACAAAAACCTAACCCTTTCAATCGAAAATGGAAGCATCTACGGTCTACTGGGCAAGAATGGGGCAGGCAAATCAACCTTACTTAAAAACATGGTGGGCACGCTATTTCCTGTAGAAGGAACTGTGCTGGTGGATGGCATAGAACCCAAAAGCCGAAAGCCATCGTTCCTGCAAACCATTTATTACATAGCGGAGGACGTTTTCGTACCGGCGCTCACTATAAAGCAATATCAAAATTTATTTGCTCCTTTTTATCCGATGTTTGATAAGGATAGCTTTTATAAATACTTACTGGAACTTGAAGTAACTGCCGACGGTAAGTTGAACAAGCTTTCTTTTGGGCAGCAAAAAAAGTTTGTAATAGCATTTGCGCTGGCTTGTAACACAAGGGTATTATTAATGGATGAACCCACCAATGGGCTGGATATACCTTCGAAAGCACAGTTCAGAAAACTTATTGCATCGGTGATGACAGATGATCGCATCATCTTTATATCTACCCACCAAATACGCGACCTGGAAAACATGATAGATAAGGTGATGATTGTAGATAACGGCAACCTGCTACTGCACTCCTCTATCACTGATATCGCCCGGAAGCTTTGTTTTAAAACAGTGAACGAAATACCAGAGGACGCTAAAGTGCTTTACTCCGAAAAAATGTTGCGTGGCACCTCTGTTATTATGGAAAATACAGACGGCGAAGACTCGGCGCTTAACCTCGAGCACCTTTTTAACGGCATTACCGAAAACCCGGCAATGGCTAAACAACTATTCCCGATAAATTAAACTAATTACCATGAATGATACCTTTAGCCTCGGCAGATTTGGGCTGCTATTAAAGAAAACCATACTCGAGCGCTCGATGCAATTAATTGGCGCACTTGTAGCTGTAATGGCATTTACATTTTTACTTTATACGCTTATACTTTACGCATTAGATTGGGGGCCGGCGCAAAACCTGTCCTTTATTTGGGGCTTTATTGGTGGCGGGGTGGTTTTATCTTCGGTAGTATTTAGCTACTTTACTACTAACGCGGGTGGGGCAGCCTATCTTACATTGCCTGCCTCCTCGCTCGAGAAATGGCTCTGCGGTATATTGATATCGGGCCTGTTATTTTGCATTGTATTTCTAAGTTTTTTCCGGCTTATGGATTACACCTTTGTAACGGCCTACCATAACGGATTAGACCGAACCAGCCCACTGTACCGTGCCTTGTACGACCATGTGTACTTGTACGCATTTGAAGATAATAATGTATTTGTTAAGGCAACAATATTGTACACCAATTTTGTTGGCGCCATGATGGTAGGCACGTTATACTTCAATCGGGTTGCCCTTGTAAAGGTGGCGCTGGTGGTTTGCGGTGTGCTGGCTGTTATCTATTTTTTAAACCTGGCCATTGTTAGCCTATTATTTTCTAATGTCGATATTGCGTTCCCTTACTTTACGGTATTGATAAAAGTAGATTCGGAAGTTGGGAATATCGAGCTTCCGCATTACGCTTATGCGATCGCAAATAATTTTCTTCAATACATATTGCCGGGCACTTTGTGGATAACAGCTTATGTAAGGTTAAGGGAAAAAGAAATTTAGAATGGAGTTTAGAGAGAAACAAGCAATTTATTTACAAATAGCAGAATATGTTTGCGAGCAAATATTGCTTAAGCAATGGCCGCTGGAAACGAAAATATTAAGCATTCGCGACTTAGCCGTAGCAATGCAGGTGAACCCCAATACAGTTCAGCGCGCCTACGATTTTTTGCAGCAACGAGAAATTATTACCAATAAGCGCGGCGTAGGGTATTTTGTAGCGAATGAAGCCATGCATAGGGTAATTGCCTTCAGAAAAGAACAATTTTTAGAAAACGAATTACCCCTGTTTTTAAGAAGCATGTATTTGCTGGATATCCCGATGGAAGAAATTGAAATACGCTACGAGAAATTTATTGATGAAACTTTTAAAGAAAAAAAACATGAAGACTAAGATAAGTACGATCATACTGAGGGCATTATTCGCCGTGATGTTACTAGGTGTTGTAGTATCCGATCTGGCATTTAAAAACGTGTACGACAAAGTTGATAAAAGCGATACCTACTGGAATTACAACAAGGTGCTGGAACAGCCTTTTAAACACCTGAAGATTGAGGGTGGCAATATCACCAAAATAATTTTTCAACAAAGTAAACACGCATCGGTAAGGGTGCTCAACTATTGGGACGCCTATAAAAAAGATGTAACGTTTAAGGCCTATGTAAAAAACGATACCCTGCACTTAACATTCCCTAACAAATACAAAAACGAGGGCGAAAAAAACTGGATGCAAAACAGGGTGCTGGTACGGCTGTTTGCTCCCGAACTCTTATCTGTAGATGGCACCAACACTAACTTTGAGCTCCAAAAATTAAGGCAGGCAAACATAACCTTAAATGTAAAAGGAAAATCGCGATTGGAAGTAGAAAGTTATAATCAAAGTTTCGACACACTTCGGATAACACAGGCAGATTCCAGCCAGGTTTTATTTGAAATGGCCCCAGAATTAAAGGGATCTAAAAATATGCACTTTGGCTACGTAGTGGCAAATCTTAAAGACTATACCATATTAGACATTGGCCACGGCTTTGCTGAAAAAGCTGATTTAGCTATTGCTGATAGCTCGGCTATAATTCTTTCGGGGAAATCTTTAAAGGCGATGCATCGATAGTTAATTATCCTCATTAAAAAATGGCGCAAAGAATTGGGCAAATAGCATTGCTGGTTAATGATTACGATGAGGCGATTGCGTTTTATACCGAAAAATTAGGCTTCCACCTCCTGGAGGATACTGTTTTGACCCCTGCAAAACGCTGGGTAATAATAGCACCAAAGGGTGATAGTTTTCGCTTGTTGTTAGGAAAAGCGGTAGGCGATGATCAAAGGAGTCGTGTTGGGAATCAAACCGGCGGGCGGGTCTTCCTGTTTCTGTATACAGATGATTTTTGGCGCGACTATTACCAATATCAGAGCGCCCGGGTAAAATTTGTTAGAGAACCAAAGGATGAACCATACGGTACAGTAGCAGTATTTGAAGATTTATATGGTAACCTATGGGATTTAATAGAAGAAAAGACTAATCCATGAAAGCCATCATCATTACCCACCCCGGCGGCCCCGAAGTTTTACAGCTTGAAGAACGCCCCATGCCGATTTATACCGATAATGAGGTGCTGATAAAAGTAATGGCTGCCGGCATAAACCGCCCCGACGTTTTCCAACGGAAAGGCAATTACCCGCCGCCTGAAGGTGCGCCGAAAGATATCCCCGGACTGGAGCTTGCCGGCATTGTAACCGAGGTTGGTGCTGATGTTATACGCTGGAAAATTGGCGATAAAGTTTGCGCCCTGGTAATGGGCGGTGCATATGCCGAATATTGCGCAGCACCCGAAAGACAATGCCTCCCCATACCCGAAAGTTTAAGCTTTGCCGAAGCAGCTTCCCTTCCCGAAACCTTTTTTACCGTTTGGAGTAACGTATTCGACCGCGCCAAACTGCAGCCCGGCGACAGCCTGCTGGTGCATGGTGGCAGCAGCGGTATTGGTGTTACCGCTATACAAATGGCCAAAGCTCTGGGCAGCACCGTTTACGTTACCGCAGGTAGCGATGAGAAATGCACGTTTTGCGAATGCCTGGGTGCAGATAAAGCCATTAATTATAAGAAAGAAGATTTTGGCGAAGCTATCGATACGCTAACTAACGGCAAAGGCGTAGATGTAATCTTAGATATGGTGGGCGGAGATTATACGGGCAAGAATATTAAATGCCTTGCCAATGAAGGCCGGCTGGTATTGATAAACACTGTAAAAGGCAACAAGGTAGAAATCGACTTATCCGAAGTGATGCGCAAGCGGCTGGTGATCACCGGTTCGACGTTGCGGGCAAGAGATGTAGCCTTCAAAAGCGCCATCGCTAAAAAGCTGGAAGAGCACATCTGGCCCCTACTGGTATCCGGGCAAATAAAACCTGTTATCTACAAAACCTTCCCTGCCGATGAAGCCTCCAAAACGCATGAGCTTATGGAAAGCAGCGAACATATGGGGAAGATCGTAATCAGTTGGCGGTTTCCAGTGGGCAGTTAGCAGTGAAAAAGAGATGGGCGGTTGGCCGCTTGCAAAAACTGCAAACTGCAAACCGCCCACTGCAAACTGATTATGGGAACTTCACCCCATTATAAGCCGAAACACTCGCCTTAGGGATATTTGACCCGTATTGCGCGTTGATGGCTTTAATAAATTCATTGGCTACAATAGCGTAACCCCTCGGCGTTAAGTGGATCCCATCCATCGAAAATATACCTCCGCTGATGTAATTAGAGCTAAGGTTTACACCATCTATCACCAGGCCGTTTGCTTTTAAATTATTAAGAAAGGTAAACGCATCAAACAATGCTAAACCCTTGCTTTGTGCCGCTGCTTTAATGGTAGTATTGTAGGCATTCACATAATCTTTGGTTAATGTTACCTCATTAGCATCCAATACGTATTGGTTTTCAATGGGCGCATACGGCGTTAAACCATAAGGAACCATACCTACCGGCGAATTTACCGGCTGACCTATTTTGCTCGTCGGGAAAGTCAATACAACCAAATCAGCAGCTGTGGCGGCGCGAGCTGCATAAGTTGTAGTTGCTATCTCGGTACTACTGCGGGCATTAATATAAAGCGCAGCAACTGCAGGGCTTCCAGATGGCCTGGCCGCATTTACCCCGGCTAAAATAGCGCCAACTGTAACCGTTGTAAAGTATGGTACCGAAGTAACGTCTGGGATAGTTGCAACGGCGCCTTTTTGGCCGGCTGTGGTTAGTTTTGATATCGACAGATTGTATAGCGCTGTAAATGTCGCCTTGTCTGTAAGTACGTCTCCTGCACCACCTGTTGATGCGTAAAGTAAAGCATCGTTATTACCCAACCAATTGGTAAAAAATGTAAATGGCTTGGCGGTTGCAAAATCTATATATGTAGTAGAATTTGTACCTGCATTGCCCGGCAGCATCCTCTCAAAATAGCCGTTCAGGTTACCGTAAGGGGCATATGCTATTTGCTGTACTTTAACGCCCGGCACACCATAGTTGTTTATTTCGCCGGTGTACTTGGTGTATAATACCACTGTACCGAAACCCGGTATAGCGGCTGTACCCCTAACGGCAAGTTTGTCGGTTACCGGCGTGGTGATAGGAGAACCGGTAGCTGTAAAGCCGGTTAATTTGATATATCCCGACCCGTTAGCCTGGTCGGCGTTGAATAAAGGCTGTGTAAACGTACCGCCGCCAACTTTTGCCATTTGCGCGGCAATGATGCTTGGATATGAGTTTAACTGCCCCTCCAGGTATAAACCGCCGTCGGCGTAGCCTGCGGTTAGGGAGTTACCTACAGAGATATACCGCGAAAAATCGGCAGTACCCTGAGTAGGCTTTGGGGTTTCTATAGTAGGCTTGCAGGATGCTAATAATAACAGCCCTGCAGATATGTATATGTAATTTTTTATCGATTTCATGTGCTTAAATACTAAATATTACCAATGATAAGATAAGGCAACACCGGGGATATACACGTTACTTTTAAACGTGCCCGATAACTGCGTTTCGATATTGGTTTGGGTGCGGGTAAAAAGGTGCTCAAACTCAAACGACAGGTCGATATCTAAACGCTTGGCCAGTTTATAACCTATGCCACCTGTAAAATAATAACGGTTGGCATCAGGCACTTCGGGGGTTACATAGCCATCCTTAACAGGCGTTGTTGCATAACCGCCGCCAAAACGCAGGGCCAGTTTATCGCTGTATTTATATTCCGCACCGGTACGCAGCGCAAACGCGTTCTCGTAGTTACGCGGCGAATAAGTATCCGCAAGTGTTGAGGTATTGGCAGCATAATCAAATTCAAGCGCTTTAAAGCTGCTCCAGCCAACAAAGTTAGCGTCGAAGCCTACGGTCCATTTTTTGGTTGGATAAAAGCCGAGGCCCAAGGAGAATGTCCCCGGCAACGGTATGCCCGAGCTAAAGGTATTTGGCTGCGGGAAGTTCGCCTGTACCGATGAAGGCACAGTAAAAATCGCGTCGCCGTTTTTTAGTTTGGTATTCACCTTCGAGCGGTAATCCAACCCTGCAGTAAAGGATTTAGTTTTCAGGAATATCCCGGCATTCCAGCCGTAGCCTGTGCCTGTGCCTTCCAGCTTTGCCTGGCCGGGTTGGTCGTTAGCATCTGCCAATGGTATAGCTCGCCTAAGGTCGACACTGGCATGGTTATACACAAAGCCGGCACCAATGCTTAATGCGTTAGATAACTTGTAGCTTAAAGTTGGTTGGATAAAAATTGCTTTCAGGTCCAGGCTTTGCACCGCATACTTGCCTGCCCAGTCAGTACCCCAGTCGGTAAGACCGCCGAAGGGTGTGT
>CBFGNE010000021.1:0-13597 GCA_965649995.1 uncultured Mucilaginibacter sp. | reverse complement strand
CAACCAAACGTTCGCCTGCTGCACCGTTCACTACCTCTACCCTGCAGCAGGAAGCCAGCCGCAAACTTGGTTATTCGGTTGCACGCACCATGCAGGTGGCACAGCGGTTGTACGAAGCGGGGCATATCACCTATATGCGTACCGACTCGCTTAACTTATCAGATACCGCCATTGCAGCGGCAGCCAGCGAAATTGTTTCTGCCTGGGGCGATAAATACCATCAAAGCCGCAAGTACAAAACCAAAAATGCAAGCGCACAGGAAGCCCACGAGGCCATCCGCCCTACTTATTTTAATAACCATACTATCAACGGCGAATCCGCAGAGAAACGCCTGTACGAACTGATCTGGAAACGTGCCATAGCATCGCAAATGAGTGAAGCGCAGTTTGAGAAGACCGTTGCAAAGATCAGTATATCAACCCGTAAAGAAGACCTTGTTGCCAATGGCGAGGTAATGAAATTCGACGGTTTCCTGAAAGTATACCTGGAAAGTAACGATGACGAGGAGGATAACCAAACCGCCGATGGCGAAAACGCTATCCTGCCGCCATTAACCAAAGGCCAGCTGTTGGATCTGCAGGAAATGACGGCTACCGAACGTTTTAGCCGCCCGCCTGCCCGTTATACCGAGGCAAGTTTGGTTAAGAAATTAGAGGAATTGGGTATCGGCCGCCCGTCTACTTACGCCCCCACCATCTCCACTATCCAAAATCGTGGTTACGTGGTAAAGGAAGAGCGCGAAGGCCGCGTGCGTAACTTTAGGGTACTTACCTTGAAAAACGAGAACATCACCAGGGAAGAAAAAAGCGAGAACACAGGCGCGGAGCGCGGCAAATTATTTCCTACAGATATTGGTGCTGTAGTGAACGATTTTCTTGTGCTTCATTTCCAGGGCATTGTTGATTTTAACTTCACCGCCAGCGTAGAGAAGCAATTTGATGAGATAGCTCAGGGTTTGCAGGACTGGACAAAAATGATCCGCACTTTTTACGACCCTTTTCACAAGGACGTACAAAGCACTATAGAAACTGCAGATAAAGCTACCGGCGAACGCGAACTGGGCGTGCACCCGGAGAGCGGCAAAAAAATGTCGGTACGTATTGGGCGTTACGGGCCGTTTGTACAGCTTGGCGAAAGCACCACCGAAGAAGGGGAAGAAAAACCATTGTACGCAAGCCTGCGCACCGGCCAAAGCATAGAAACCATTACACTGGAAGAAGCGCTGGAATTGTTTAAGCTGCCAAAATTGGTAGGCCAGTTTGAAGGCAAACCCATGAAGGTTGCCATAGGCCGTTTCGGCCCATACATCAGCCATAACAGTGCTTTTGTATCCTTACCGAAAGAAATAGACCCGCTTGATGTTACCGAAGAGCAAGCGATAGAACTAATAGAGGCAAAACGTAAAAAGGATGCTGAGCGCCTGATCAAATCCTTCCCCGAGGACGACACCGTAAAAGTTTTAAACGGAAGATGGGGGCCGTATATTGAATTTGGCAAGCTGAACGTTAAGATACCTAAGGACATAACAGACCCGCTTACTCTTACTTACGAACAGTGTAAAGCTTTGGCGGATGCGATGCCTAAAGACGGAAAAAAGGGCCGTTTTGGTAAATCGGCACCTGCAAAAGCCGCAGCACCCGCAGCTAAGGCCCCGGCCAAGAAAAAAGCACCTGCCAAGAAAAAGGCAGTAGCGAAGAAGAAGTAAGGTGTTGAAAAGTTTTAAGGTTGAAAGGTTAAATTGGATAACCCAACATTTTCAACTTTGTAACATTTCAACCTTCCAACAAACAACAAACAATGTTAAAAGACCTCCCCCAAAATACAGTAAAAGACATAGGCATAGCCGTTGCTTTGGAAGGCGAAAGCGTAGAGAGTAAAACATGGTACGTTTACCTCATCAACCTTAAAGATGTACCCTTGGAAACGGTGCTCATCACCTCCAAAGGGTATGGCGAAAAGAATGGTGAGCAGGTAAAAACATCTACATTGAGGCACGCTTTCCCGCTAATACCGCCAAAATCTTTTAAACTGATAGAACCCATCGACGAAGCCACCTTCGGCTTAAACAACGAATATTGGCTTAGTTATTATATCGGCACCAATATTTTCGATAAGAAATTCATCTTCCTGCCCGAAAGCATTGTGGATGGCAATTTTATAAAGTTGCCCGTGGTAAACAAACCGGGCGTAATGATATTATAAATTGAGGCTATGCATCTGGTTCATGCTTTCCTTTAAATCGTTATATAACTTTTTATAAACTAAAAATATCCGGCTATAGATTTGATGGTTGGCAGTATCAGGTTCAACAACAGCGCTAATTTCGCTTTCGCGGTCTAATATTCCCTGCACATCTATGCCGAGGCTTTCCATAGCTAAATAAATGGCACCCATCGCCGATGAATCGCCTCCTTGCAACAGCCGGAGTTTTTTGCCGGTAATATCCGCCAGCACCTGCACCCAAACCTGCGAGGATATAAAGCCACCGCTAACTACAATCTCTTTAACCTGCTCGCCAGAGGACTCCTCCACCGCGTTAAGCACGTGGTACAGGGCAAAGCAAATACCTTCCAGCGCGGCCCTTAAAAAGTGTTGCTGCCGATGTTTAAAGTTTATGCCCAGGAAAGCGCCCGAACTCTTGGCATCCCACACAGGTGCGCGTTCGGCATACAGGTAAGGCAAAAATATAAGTCCCTTGCTGCCCGGCTTTACTGTAGCTATATCATCAAATAACAATGCGTAATTTTCAGCGGAAATATCCAGCTTTAAAAAGCTTTTAATCAGCCAGTCTATTGCAGCTCCGCCGTTATTTACCGCGCCACCGCAAACGAACGTTTTTTCGTTCAGCAGGTAATTAAAGGTCATGGCGCTATAGTTGTAAGCCGGCTTGCTGCTGCCTAACCTTACAGCGCCACTGGTGCCAATGGTTAACGCTGCAATACCGGGGCGTACAGCATTGCCGCCAAGATTGGCGCAACAGCCATCGCTGGCACCGATTACAAAAGCAGTTTCGGCACTAATGCCCGGCAACAAATTATTTGCGCCGGCTATAAAGCGGGTATGCGCAGTACTTACCGGTATTGATAGGCGGCTGCTTTCGATCTCGGCTAATTTTAACGAACCACCATACCACCCCAATTTTAAAATATCAAACATACCGGTGGCAGATGCGATGGAATGGTCAACCTCAAAAACACCAAATAGCTTGTGCCATATATACTCCTTTATAGAAACAAATTTGTGTGCAACGTTGAATAATCCGGGTTGGTTTTCCCTTAGCCAAACAAGCTTGCACAATGGCGACATCGCGTAAACCGCGGTGCCGGTGTTATGGTATATCTCCTCCCCTGCCGCCGATTCCCGCAACGTTTGCGCAATTTCAGCGCTTCGCGTGTCGGCCCAAAGCATGGCATTGGACAGCGGTTCCCCTCGCTCGTCCACCGGCATAATACTGTGCATAGCGCTGCTAAAACTAACTGCAACAGGCGACGCATCAAGGCGGTTGATAATATCATTTAAACAGGCCAAAAACGACGTCCATACCACGTTAGCATCCTGCTCGCTTATACCCGGCCTGGGGCTATACGCATTGTAGTGCTGCTGCGTTGTGCAAAGTGTTTTTCCCTGCTCATCAACAGCAACCGCTTTGGTACTTCCTGTACCTAAATCAATGCCGATAAAGTATTTTTGCTTAGGCTGCAACTGCATAAAAGGTGTATAAATAAATACTGGCTAAGTTATTGCATTAAGTAATCCACATTGGCATTATTTGTCAACATTTTGAGTAATAACAGTAGCAACTAAACCCACTTGCAAATAATTTGGTATACTTTTAATAAAAAATATTGGTTGGGGAAATTAAACATTAGCACTATTTTATAAATATTTGATAATGGATTTAATTAATGGTATTTCCCTATTAAGATAATTTTTTCATCGTTGTTTGATTTAAAAGTACCATATTTATAGCAGAAACTACGATAATATCGGCATGAAGAAAACACTATTAATTGTTGATGACGATTTGAGTATATTAAAACTACTCAATTTTATCCTAAGTAAAGACTATGAAATAGTTGCTAAAAACAATTGTATAGAGGCTTTTAGCTGGCTGGAAGATGGCAACATGCCAAAGCTCATCATTTCGGACCTGCAAATGCCTTATTTCGATGGGCAATCATTTATAAAAAATGTTAAAATAAGCGGTTTTTACCGTAATATACCAGTTATCATGTTATCGGCAGCACACGATTTGGAAGAACAAGTGGCCAATATGCCGTTTAAAGTGGAAGCTTATATCCATAAGCCATTTAATCCAACTACCTTAAAATCAGCCATTAATCAAGCCCTACAAATTTATGACGCAACAGACAGCAACTGACTGGAACGAAAATTCGGGCTCGCAGGTTAGGGTAGCTTATGCCGGCCTTGAATTAAAGGATTTGATAGCCAATGATTTGGGTGATAACTTTAGGTTTGCATTTAACGATACGCTTAACGACCTTGAAGGCTACCTGGGCAATCAAAGTATATTAACCATACCCGAAATTATATTGGTAGAGGTTGATAAAGACGAAAAATGCTTTTCCCTGGTAGAAAAATTACGTGAGAATTTTTTGATGAACGGGCTCATTGTTGTGATGCTGTCTACCCGTAACGATAAAAACCTGGTTAAAACCGCCATGAAGTTAAAGCTTCATGATTTTTATACCTATCCGTTCTCTACATCCGACCTTCGGGAACGGCTGAACTTTTTGGTAAGGTTTAAGCTAATAAAACCCAAGCTGTTAGAGCTTTCTAAGGAAGTAGATACCACCTACAAAATGCCGCCTGGCAAACGTTTTTTAGATCTTTTTATCTCCAGTATGATGCTGATTGGGCTTTCGCCTGTGATGCTAATTGTGGCGATAGCCATAAAATTCGATTCGAAGGGGCCGGTGTTTTACAAAAGCAAACGTGTAGGCACGGGTTATAAAGTATTTGATTTTTACAAATTCCGTTCGATGCGTACCGATGCCGACCAACTGCTGGCTAAATTATCCGAAACCAATAACCAATATGCGGTAGAAGAAGAAGGCACCACAAAATCGGCATTTGTGAAGATCAAAAACGATCCCCGCATCACCAAATTGGGGAATTTTTTACGCAACTCGAGTTTAGATGAGCTGCCCCAGCTATTTAATATTTTAAGAGGTGATATGTCTGTTGTTGGTAACAGGCCATTGCCCGTTTACGAAGCAGAAATGCTGACATCGAACGAGTGGTCGATGCGTTTTTTAGGCCCCGCCGGCTTAACCGGCCTGTGGCAAATAAGCAAACGCGGCAAAGAAGATATGAGCGAGCGCGAACGAAAAAAACTGGATAATTTTTATGCGCAGAAGTACTCGTTTTGGTTGGATGTGAAGATTATAATAGGTACCGTACCTGCTTTATTTCAAAAAGAGAAAGTTTAATTTTTATGGCTATCAAATTCAAACTCCTTGGGCTTTTAATAGTTGGTTGCTTTTTTACATCGGGCTTGCGCGCGCAAGAATCATTGATTCCGGATATATCGTACCCCTATTTAGAGAAACTGATCGCCACCGCAAAAAAAAACTATCCCCAGGTAAAGGAGCGCCAGGCACAGGTGAACCTTGCCAAAGCTGCATACCACCAGGCCAACGTATCGTGGCTGGATGCTTTTACTGCGTCTTATATCTATAGCCCAAAAAGTTCCCTCGACCTCATACAGCCAACCATTTTTAATGGCTACCAGTTAAGCATCTCTATAAACATTGGCCGGTTTTTGGCGAAGCCTTTTGTATCGCGTGGCGCCAGAGAAAACGTACGCATAGCCGAATTTCAGCAGCAGGAATACAACCTCAGCCTTGAGGCGAACGTAAAACGCTTATATTTCCAGTATTTGGCGGCACAAGCAGATCTGCGTTTACGTTCGGGCGCAGTTATCGACGGGCAAACCGCAGTTAAGCAGTTAAAATATTCTTTTCAAAAAGGCGAAACAACATTTCAGTTTTATAATGAGGCACTAACAAGCCTTTATCAACAAGGTGGGTATCAGGTGTCGGCCGAGTTGGCGATGTTAACAGCAAAAACCAACCTTGAGGAGGTTTTAGGCGTTAAATTAGAAGAGGTTAAATAAATAATGGAGTTAGTAAATTTTCTGAAAGTTTTATGGAAACATAAAAACCTGCTGATCATTATTCCGCTGGTTACTATAATTATCTCTTATTTCCTCGTAAAAAACCTGGCAGATAAATACGTATCCAAATCGCAGATAGCAACGGGTATCGTAGATGAATCGAGCCACTTGCTTGATAAGCAAACAAACGGCTCCATACAGCAACAGCAAATAAACCAAAGCTTTAGCAACCTGATAGAGATAATGAAGCTTAAAAAGCTCGTTAACCAGGTATCGTACCAACTCATCCTGCACGATCTTACAAGCGCTTGGCCCTATAAACCGCACAGCAAACTATTTTTAACCATGAACGCCGCGGCCAAAAAGCATGCAATTGAATTGTTTACGGACAAGCTAAAGCGCATGGAGCCTCTGGATTACTACAATAAGGACGAGAATGGGCTGAACAACTTGATGCGATCTATGGGGTACGACGAACGCAGCCTGCGCCAGGAACTGGCGATAGTACGCGATGAGGACAGCGATTTTATTTCGGTGTACTACAAGTCGGACAATCCGCAGCTTTCGGCATTTGTAGTTAATGAACTGTGTCGCCAATTTATTAACTATTATACATATACCATAAGGCAAAGCGAAACCGATGCGGTTACTTTTTTGGCGAAACTGCTGAACGAAAAGCGCGAGGCCCTCAATAAAAAAACAGCGCAGCTGCAGGATTACAAAATACGCAACGGCGTTATAAACCTGGAAGAACAATCAAAATCTATTTACGGCCAAATAATGATTTACGGCGACCATAAACAGCAGGCTCAAAAGGATGTAGCCTCTTACGATGGTGCAATTGCCAGTATCAACAGTAGGTTTGACCCTAAAGACCGCAGTTACCTCGAAGCTTCGACAAACAAATACAATGTCGCCATTGTAAACACACAGGAGCAGTTACACGCGCTCACCGACAAGTACGTGCGAAGCAATTTTTCGCCGCAGTATAAAGGGCAAATAGATTCGCTTACCAAACAGCTTACGCAGCAATTAAACCTTACATCAGATAAATACATTACCAACCCGCTGGTGGGTAAAGATGCGTTAGTTACACAAAAGCTAGCGCTTGAGGTATCGCGCGACATTGCCAAGTACAGCCTGCGGGCTATAGACAGGACATTGGGAGAACTAAATGCTAAGTTTAACCGCCTGGTACCTTTTGATGCTACCGTAAAAACTTACAATTTCGAGCTGGATATTGCCAGTAAAGAATACCTGGAGGTTCTGACAAGATATAACGAAACCAACCTTAAATCTACCCTCGCTATCAAACTGCGGCAGGTTGATTATGCTACGCCAGATGTTGCCGAACCATCTAAGAAAATGCTGCTCATCATACTTGCCGGTATGGGGTCTTTTGCGGTTTGTGTTGTTTTTCTGTTTGCCATATACTTTTTTGATGATACCATAAAACAGCCTGCGGAACTGGTTACCCAAACCGGCCTGCCGTCGCTTGGGTATTTAAACACCATAACCGGTGGTTCGCTGGATTTGAGGAAGCTTTGGGATGTAGAGCACCGCGAAAAAATGCGGCACTTTAAAGAGCTTATACGCTCCATTCGCTTCGAGATTGACCAGGAAATGAAGGGTGAAAAAGTACTGGCCATAACCAGCCTTGCCCACCATGAGGGTAAAACCGTGCTGGCCATCAGCCTGGCCTACTCCTACTCCATGATAAACAAAAAGGTGCTGTTGATAGATGGTAACTTTACCAATCCTACCATCACCGAAACCGCAAAGCCTCGTTCATATATCGAGGATTATTTTAAAAACAACCCCGATAATTACGAGGCATTCTCGGGCGCTACCACAGTTTTGGGCAACCATGGCGGCGATGTTACGCTACTGGAAGTAAGCGACGAAAACTTTATCCGCAGCCGTTTTAACGAACTGAAAACTAAGTACGATATCATTATCATAGAAACCCCGGCCCTATCTACCCTAAATAAATCGAAGGAATGGATACTGTTTGCAGGTAAGGTGATTGGCATATTCGAGGCAGATAAGGGCGTAAAAAAAATGCAGAAAAATGATTTGGCTTACCTGCGCAACCTTAATGGCAAGTTTGCCGGCTGGATACTGAACAAGGCGAGCATACCCGAAGAGTAGGCCCGCTTTTTGCTGAATTGCTTTTTATTATACACACTTTAGCCTTGCTGATATGAAAATAACCCCTGATACAAAAAGCAAGCCCGACCCCTTCGCCGGGCTTACCCCGTTAGAGAACAAAACACGCAAGGCCGCAATTATTTTTGTATTTGCCGGGGTGTTTGTTTGGGCGGTAAAAATATTAATCCTCGCGTAACCACCGGTAGCAACCATGCTTAATAACCAGGTACAACATAGCGGGCTAAGGGGCTATTTACGCAGAAAGTTGCAGTTAAGTAACTTAACCACAACAACCATGATACTGTTAATGCTGCCCGTGGCCTTGTTTATAGCCGTGGTTGTGGCAAAGCTGGGCATTATTGGCATTGCCGGCATACTAGCCTTGGTTATTGGCATACCTGTAGTTTTTGGCATTGTTGCTTACCCGCAGTTTGGTATAGCGGTGCTGATGGTAGTATCGTTTATGCTAAACTATGCATCGGAATTTTTGCCCCCTGATACCCCAAGCGGCATTTTGTTGGATGTTATTACCTATCTGCTCATCTTCGGCTTTTTTGTAAAAAAGAAATTTGATAGTAACTGGGAATATTTTAAAAACCCCATCACCTACCTCGTATTAACCTGGCTGGCCTACAATTTTTTAGAGGCGGTAAACCCCGCGTCGCCCTCTATACTTGCCTGGGTGTACACCGTGCGCACTGTGGGCTTTATTATGCTGATGTACTTTGTATTCCTTTACCAGGTAAACAACATCAAGTACATCCGTTTTTTATTTAAGCTGTGGCTTTTTTTATGCTTGCTGGCCGCTATATCGGGTTTTCAGCAGGAAAACTTTGGTTTAATGGAGTTCGAGCGCAAGTGGTATTATTCCGACCCGATCCGCCTTAGCTTTTTATACATCAACGGGCACCTGCGTAAGGTGGCTATTTTTCCGGATCCGGTTACATTTTCGTACAATATGGTGGTGGCATCAACTATATGTATCTGCTTTTTTATGCTGAACATCAGCCTCGCCAAAAAAATTATTTTAGGTTGTTTAATCCCCTTTTACCTGCTTACCATGCTTTACAGTGGTACCAGGGGCGCTTATGTACTACTGCCGGCTGCTTTGGCGCTGCTTGCCATACTCAAATTCAACAAAAAAATTATTGCTGGCGTGCTTGCGGCAGGGTTTGTGCTGGTTATAGTTATATTCATGCCAACCTCAAACCCAACCATCAAACGTTTCCAATCGGCCTTTAACCCCGGTGCCGATGCATCTTTTAATGTAAGGGCCGAAAACCAACGGAAAATAAAACCGTATATATTGTCGCACCCCATAGGTGGCGGCTTGGGTTCGGTTGGTATTTGGGGGCGCAGGTTTGCGCCAAACTCAATGCTGGCCAAGTTCCCGCCCGATAGCGGGTACGTGCGCGTTGCGGTTGAAATGGGCTGGATAGGGCTGCTATTGTTTTGCACCCTAATGTTTGTAATTTTATACACGGGCATTAACCACTATTTCCTGATAAAAAACCCCGAGCTAAAAACATATTGTTTGGCCATGGTATTGGTTATTTTTGTATTTAATATTGGTAATTACCCACAACAGGCGCTGGTACAGTACCCTTCTAATATTTTATTTTATCTTGCAACCGCGCTGTTGAACGTTACGTTGAGGTTGGATATTGCAGAAAGAAAAGCGCAAGGCGATAGCAGTGTAGAAGGATTGAAAGCATAACTAATTTTTTTTATAGATGTCGTTACTTACGGTAATCAAATCTCATCCCCGTATAAAAAAATTTGTGCATTGGCTTATAGTAAGGTCGGGCCATTCCAGGCCAAGGTATTGGGTACGTTGGTTTGTAAACCCGTTTTGCCATAAACGCGCATGGAGCTCGATAGTAGGCACCTATGCACGCATGGACCTATTCCCCTTTAATAATTTTACCCTTGGCGAGCATAGCATTGTTGAGGATTTTGCTGCACTTAACAATGGCGTAGGCGATATTATTATAGGGCACCATGTTGGCGTAGGCCTATCAAACACTATAATTGGCCCCGTAACCCTGGGCAATTATGTAATGATGGCGCAAAACATCGTGTTATCGGGCTTAAACCACGGGTACGAGGATGTTACCTTGCCGCCCCGCATACAGAAAGTGGTAACTAAACAAATTACCGTAATGGATAATGTTTGGATAGGCGCAAACAGCGTAATTACCGCTGGCGTTACCATTGGAAAGCACGCTGTTATTGGCGCGGGCAGTGTGGTAACGAAAGATATCCCCGAATATAGCGTAGCCGTTGGTAACCCCGCTGAAGTGATCAAGAAGTATAATTTCGAGTCCGGTAACTGGGAAAAAATTTAACGCCAAAGGATATTATGTCGTTTTTAAAAAAAATCGTAAACAAACATACTATCAATTTGGCCAGTAGCGCAGCAATGCCTGTTATCGGGTTATTGGTGATATCGCAATTAACCAGGCATTTTCCCACCAAGGCCGAATTTGGTAATTACATCTTCTTTCTGAACGTTTTTTTGCTGGCCGATATGTTTCGCACCGGCTTTTTACAAACCTCGCTGATAAAGTTTTATGCAGGTGCTACTAAAGACCGTGCTGTAACGGTTGCAGGGTCGGCTTGGAGTGTTGGTTTCATTTTAACTTTCGGGCTTGCTTTCCTCGATCTTTTGCTCTACCTCTTCTTCAAAAGTGAAAATCCTGATGTGCAAGCCACAATTAAATGGTTTGGCATCATTTACATCTGTACGCTGCCATCAGCTATTGCAGGCTGGATTTTACAGGCAGAACAACGTTTCGATAAAATGTTTATCATCCAGATCATCAACCAGGGTGGTTTTCTTTTACTCGTACTTATCATCATTTTTTTCAAGGTTATCCATTTCCAAACCGTTATTTACTGCTACCTGGCCACAAATATTTTCACCAGTTTGCTTTGTATTTTTATGGGCTGGTCGCAGGTGCATACCATTAAGCATAAGACTATTGAGTCGATTAAGGAGCTGGCCAATTTTGGCAAATACGGCGTGGGTACATCTATAGGCTCTACCCTGCTGCGCAGTTCTGATATTTTCATTATCGCTGCCATGTTCCCTAAAGATTTGGTTGGCGTTTATTATATTCCGCAACGCTTAATGGAATTCTTCGAGATCCCGATGCGGAGTTTTGTGTCAACCGCCCTGCCCGAACTTTCGGCAGCTGCACAACGGGGCGACAAACCCGCCGTTGCCCATATCATGAAAAAATATGCATCGCTCCTCACCGTGTTATTGATACCAATAGCTATAGTCGCTTTTTTGCTGGGCGGGTTGGTAATTAAACTCCTTTCGGGCGAAAAATTCGCCGGTAGCGAGTCGTTCGATATTTTCCGCATCTTCCTATGCTATGCGATCATTATGCCTATGGACAGGTTCTTTGGTATCACCTTAGACATCCTTAACAGACCACACCTCAATATGCTGAAGGTTTTCCTGATGCTGACGGTGAACGTTATTGCCGATTTTGCCGGCATTGCAATTTTCCATAACTTATATGGCGTGGCCATAGCATCGCTGTTTACTTATTACTCCGGCCTCATCTTCGGCTACATACAACTAAAAAAGCATCTCCGCTTCAGTTTACGCGACCTGTTCACCGTGGGCATTGGAGAGGTAAAGGGGGTGATAAATCATATGTTGCATAAGCACCCCGAAAAACAAAACGAATGAACTTAACCGGTAAACATATCGTTGTTTTTTCGCAGATGCAGTTCGACGGGCGCCTGGAATCTACCATATACACCATGTCGCGCCTGCTGGCACAGGATAATTACGTGTACTTTGTTGATAGGCCCTTTACCTGGAAGGATTACTTTAAGTTTAGGGATACCGAGGCATACCGTGTACGCAAGCCGCATTTTTTCGACGGGAAGAACAGTATCATTCAAACCAGCCTGCCCAACTTTAAGATCATCATTTGCCCGCCAGTGCCATCGATCAACACAATCCCCGAAGGGAAAGCTTACCGCCTTGCTGTAAGGTTTAACGAGTGGATGGTAGCAACGCGCTTAAAAAAAGTATTTAAGCAACAAGGCATTACCGATTATATTTACATCAACTCATACTGTTTTTCGTACCCACAGCTGCATAAAATATTAGAGCCCAAGCCGGCACTAACCGTTTATCACTGCGTTGACCCTATTATTGAGGCATACCAGCTAAAACACGGCGTACATAACGAGGAAATACTGGCTAAAAGTGTGGATATGATCATCTGTACCAGCCGCGAACTGCGCAACAGAAAATCGTTCTTAAACCGCAACTCGTACTTTGTGGCCAATGCGGCCAATATAACGCATAGCCAAAAAGCATTAGACCCTGCGCTGCCGGTAGCTGATATGCTATCGGGCATAAAAAAACCGGTGGTGGGCTACTTTGGGGCGATAGAACGCCGTATAGATTATACACTTATAAAAAAGGTAATTGCCGCCAACCCCGATAAAAGCTTTGTATTTGTAGGCCCGGTTAATAAGGATTACATCCGCGAAGGCGATTTTACTGCGCCCAACCTTTACCTGCCTGGCCCTGTGCCGTACGGGGAGATGCCCTCCGTTTTAAAAGGTTTCGATGTTTGCATTATCCCCTTTAAAAAAGACGAAGTGAGCAATAATATTTTCCCGCTAAAACTTTTTGAGTATTTAGGGGCCGGCAAGCCGGTGGTATCAACCGATTTTAATGATGACCTACAGGATTTTACCGGCGGGCTTATACCCTATTGCGGTACTGCGGATGAATTTACAGAGGAATTAAATGAAGCATTGACAGATGCACAAGCAACCGAAAAAGTTGAGCAACGTATAAGTATTGCAGCAAACAATACATGGGAGCATAGAATTGCCGATATTAAAGAATTATTATCATCGGCACTGGCACAAAAAAACAAAACGGATAGTTAACTTTTAATTTAAAGGCTTAAAATGGAATTTATAAAATTTATTTTCTCAGTAATTTTCACCGTGGTATTTATTTACCTGGGCATTTATAGCCTCTACCTGTTTGTATTTTCGGTTGTAGGCAAACTTATTATTAAAAAGGCTCCCCCCGCCGCATCGGCATACAGCAAATTTGTAATATACATTTGTGCTTATAAAGAGGACGCTATCATCCTCAATTCTGCTGCGCAGGCCCTTACGATAGATTACCCTAAGGATAAATTCCATGTTTGCGTTATAGCCGATTCGATGCAGCCGGAAACCATCGCAAAACTAAAGGAGATGCCTTTACAGGTGGTAGAGGTAGTATTTGAGAGCAGCACAAAATCAAAGGCGCT
>CBFGNE010000020.1:0-13625 GCA_965649995.1 uncultured Mucilaginibacter sp. | reverse complement strand
TGCCATATACTTTTGAATTGTGCCTTGCCACAACCGCCGGGTTATTACACACCAGCCATTGCCCACTCACCGGGAAACCGCCAAAGCCTTTGCTCTCAGCAATACCCGACTTTTGCAGCAGGGGCAAAGCACCACCGCCCGCGCCAACAAACACAAATTTGGCGTTCAATTTGCGTTTTTGCCCGCTTGCTTTATCGGCTACTTTAATGCACCAGGTGTTATCTTTATTGCGTTTAATATCGGCAACGTCGTGGTTAGGCCAAAGGCTAACTTTAGGTTGCGCTATCAGCCAGTTAAACAGTTTGCGGGTAAGGGCGCCAAAATTAACATCTGTACCAATATCCATAAAGCTGCCGGCTACTGTCTGGCTGTCTTCGCGCCCTTCCATTACCAGTGGCATCCATTTTTTTAGCTGCTCGTGGTTCTCAGAATACTCCATGTCCTTAAAAAAGTGATGCTTGGCCATGGCTTCGTAACGCTTTTTAAGGTAATCAACATTATCAGCCCCCCAAACAAAACTAATGTGAGGTGTTTTGCTGATGAAAGTTTGAGGCTGGCCAACAAATTTGTTTTCTACCAGGTGTGCCCAAAACTCTTTGGTTATTTCAAACTGCTCGGCAATTTGCACGGCTTTTTCCGCAGAAACGCTGCCATCTTTTTTTTGTGGGGTGTAATTCAGCTCGCAAAAAGCAGAGTGGCCGGTGCCGGCGTTATTCATGGCATCAGAGCTTTCGGCGGCAATAGTATCCAGCCGTTCAAATATTTCTATCGAAAGATCGGGCTGCAGCTCTTTAAGCATTACCCCAAGTGTGGCACTCATGATACCTGCGCCAACCAAAACCACATCAACCGTTGTATTTGAAACCTTGCTACTATTACTCATGATACTATTGAATGCTAAAGGTACATTCAAATAAAATTGTTTGCCCGATGAAACCTTTGTTGTAAACTAATAATGATAAAATTTTTACACTTTAAAGCAAAACGTCGAAGCATTTGCCGGGAGGGAGGTGTAAAACCATAAATCGGGCAATTTTAATAAATTTTGCTGAAAAATACCGCCATAAAAACGTTTAAACAAATAATTTAATATCACACCGTTGGGGTGAGCAATTCAATGTACTACCAAGACCCACACAAAATAATGGCTCAACTGTATATATAGGTATAACCGTCGATTATGAAACGTTCTACACTTTTAGTCCCAGCAATTGCCTTAATTATTTTTACCGCCTGCAACGGCAACAAGCCCAAGCCTGTATCTGATACCGTATCAAAAACAACCGTTGTGGTAAACAATAAAAATGACAGCGTCATAAACAACCCAAATAAAAATTATGGTAACGCCACCATAGCCGAGCCATGCATTAAATGCCTGATAGCTGTTGTGCAAGCCGACGACAATTATAAAAAGGCAATTTTGACAGAAAAGGATGTGAAATACATCGTAAATTATGTTAAAACAACCGAGCCGCAGGATACCGTTAGCAACGTTAAAGCAACCAACGCTTTACGGGTAGACGTTATAGATAAATTGCCAAAACCGCACAAAATATCATCCTATATATATGATAACAAATCCGCGAAGCTTTATTTTGTAGCGGCTAACACCAAAACAGAAGTAAAAACCGATACTAACGCCCTCAAAAAAATAAGAAACAGTTGCTATTGGGGAGTTGCATCGGGCCGTTAATACTTTTCAGCATAAAAAATTCCAGCCATACTGCTTAATCGTTATGCATGCATAGTGATTTCTTGTTCTTAACATTGCTTTTGATAAAATTTACTTATCTACAACTATAGATTTGATAGAGATTTAATTGAATTAGGAATTTATAAAGGTATTTATTGTAAATTTTTATAATTTTTATAAAAAACACTATGATATTTATAAAAATGCATTAAATTCGCGATGTAGAATATAATAAAAGCTTAACAGAACTATAATTTAAACTTAAAATTACAAATTTCATTAAAAATGGCAACTAAACTCGAGTACATCTGGCTTGACGGGTACAAACCAACACAAAGCTTACGTAGTAAAACAAAAATTGTTAAATCTTTCAGCGGTAAGGTTGAAGATTTGGATAACTGGAGCTTTGACGGTTCATCTACCGAGCAGGCACCGGGTGGTTCATCTGATTGCGTTTTGAAACCGGTATTTACATGTCCTGATCCGCAACGCAAAGATGCATACCTGGTTATGTGCGAAGTATTGGATTCTAAAGGCGAAGCACATGAGTCTAACGGCCGCGCGCTTATCCAGGATGATGATAACGATTTCTGGTTTGGTTTTGAGCAGGAATACTTCCTGTGGGATCCTGCAACTAACAAACCGCTTGGTTTCCCGGCTGGTGGCTACCCTGGCCCGCAAGGCCCTTACTATTGCTCGGTAGGTGCTAACAACGCTTACGGCCGCGATATTGTTGAAGAGCACTTAGATGCTTGTTTAGATGCTGGCTTAAACGTTGAAGGTATCAACGCTGAGGTTGCTGCAGGCCAATGGGAATTCCAAATATTTGCTAAAGGCGCTAAAGAAGCAGGTGACCAAATTTGGGTTGCACGTTATTTATTAGAGCGTATAGGCGAAGCACATGGTGTATCTATCAACTGGCATTGCAAACCGTTAGGTACTTTAGACTGGAACGGTAGCGGTATGCACGCTAATTTCTCTAACACAACTTTACGTACTGCAAACAGCAAAGAAACTTTCACTGCTATCTGCGAGGCTTTCCGCCCTGCGGTTGCTGAGTGTGTTGCTGTATATGGTGCTGATAACCATCTGCGTTTAACTGGTAAGCACGAAACTGCTTCCATCAACGATTTCAGCTACGGCGTATCAGATCGTGGTGCTTCTATCCGTATCCCGCTTTACACAGTTGATCACGACTGGAGTGGTTACCTGGAAGACCGTCGCCCTAACTCGGCTGCCGATCCGTACAAAGTTGCTGCGGTTATCATCAAAACAGTTAAATCTGCAAAATTGTAATACCCCTTTTAATTAACTGATCTTATAGGATCCTCCGGTTTAACTACCGGGGGATTTTTTTTGCCCTAAGTATTTTAGGTAATCGCCCGCTTCTATTCGCGGTAAACCCAAAACCGGCAAGTTGTACACATATACCCAGGCATCAACCTGTTTTATCTCCGTTTCGACCGGTAAAATTACCCTTGTGTATAAATTGGGTTGTTCCTCATCGGGGCCGACACCCTCGTAGGCATCTATTTGGAATAACATCTCCAGGTTTTCTATACTGTACAAACTGCCAAAAACATAACCAGCCTTGTTATCGGCTACAAATGCCGGGTACTCGCCAACGTCGTATAAAAATCCACGTATCTTTCCGGCGCTATAAAACCGGGAGTGCTGCCTTAAATATTTGGCAAATTGACTATTGCTTTGCAGCAAAGTTCCGTATACAAACAAAAACACATCGGGCATAGTTAAATATACTCGTAAATATATGTCCTTCATAAAATTTATCTTGCTTAAATTGGCATTTTTATACTAAGCCGCATGAACCAGGAACAGGTAATAGCCTACATCAAAGAAAACAACATCTCAAAAGTTAAATTTGCCTTTGCCGACATCGATGGCGTTTTACGCGGTAAAGTGATCAGTACCAAAAAATTCCTCGACGGGCTAAAAACCGGCTACGGGTTTTGCGATGTGGTTTTTGGGTGGGATAGCAGCGATGTTTGTTATGATAATGTACAGCTAACAGGCTGGCATACCGGCTACCCCGACAAACTTTGCTATATCGACCTTTCTACCTTTCGTAATGTGCCCTGGCAGGATAATATCCCGTTTTTTTTGGCAGATTACAGCGGGCCGCATGGCAATACCGTACCGGCCGATCCGCGCAGTTTATTAAAAAATATAGTTGCCGAATGCAAAGCGATGGGTTACCATGCCGAGTTTGCGCAAGAGTTTGAGTGGTTCAATTTTAAAGAGACGCCGCAAAGTTTACAAAGCAAAGGCTTTGCCAATATGGAACCATTAACGCCCGGCATGTTTGGCTATTCTGTACTCCGCACCTCGCAAAACAGCGATTTTTATTACGATCTGTTTAATTTGCTTACCCAATTTAATATCCCGATCGAAGGCCTCCATACCGAAACAGGGCCAGGTGTTTACGAAGCTGCTATTGAGCATTGCGGAACATTGGAAGCCGCTGATAAGGCTGTCCTTTTTAAAACCGCAGTAAAGGAGATAGCCAGCAAGCACGGCATCACCGCAACCTTTATGGCCAAGTGGAACCAAAATTTGCCGGGTTGCAGTGGCCACATACACCAAAGCCTGTGGAGCGAAGATCAAAGCGAAAACCTGTTTTACGACGGCACCGAAGAAAACAAAATGAGCGAACTGCATAAACAATACCTGGCCGGCCAGCTGTACTGTATGCCGCATTTATTGCCCATGTACGCGCCAACCATCAATAGTTATAAACGCCTTGTAGAAGGTGCCTGGGCGCCAACAACTATCACCTGGGGCGTGGATAACCGCACTACGGCACTCCGCGTTATAAATACTTCTATAGCCTACACCCGTTTAGAAACCCGCATCCCCGGCTCGGATACCAACCCATATTTAGCCATTGCTGCTGCATTAGCTTCGGGCTTATACGGTATCAAAAACAAGCTTAAACTCAATATTGCCCCAACCGTAGGCAACGGCTACCAGGATAAAAGCAACGGAAGCCTGCACGCCAACCTGTATGATGCCGCCACCGCCATGCAAAACTCATCCATCGCAAAAGAACTCCTCGGATCTGATTTTGTGGAGCACTTCACTCAAACCCGCTTGTGGGAACATCGGCAATATTCTAAAAGCGTGAGTGATTGGGAGCTGAAGAGGTATTTCGAGGTCATTTGATTTGTTTTTTAACCGCAGAGAGCGCAGAGTTGTACGCAGAGTTACACAGAGATTTATATGTCGGAAAATGAGTTAACAGGTAAGATTATTGGAGCTGCAATAGAGGTTCATAATGCATTAGGCCCCGGGCTTGCTTGAGAGTGCTTATAAAGAATGTTTGTTTTATAAGCTATTTAAGAATGGATTGATTGTTGAAAAAGAGAAGCCAATGCCTCTTGTGTTTGAAGAAGTGAAGTTAGATTGTGGCTATCGAATGGATCTACTTGTGGAACACCAAATAGTAGTTGAAGTTAAAAGCGTCGAACAACTTAATGATGTACACATGGCGCAAACGCTTACTTATATGAAGCTTGGTAATTATAGATTGGGTCTTTTAATAAACTTTAACGTTATCAAGTTAAAAGATGGGATTAAACGCGTTATCAATAGCACTCCCTCGCCAATTGCAAGGTCTCTGTGAACCTCTGCGAATACTCAGCGCTCTCTGCGGTTTAAAAACCCCAACACAAATTTTTTGTTACTAAAATGATAAAAATGCATAACTATGCAAACCAATTACAACCATCTGTGGACTTTTCTATCATTATAAAAAAAGCGTGGGAAGGCTATGATGCCTCAAAAACCATTAGGAGCATTGAAGATATCAGCGCTATGGTATCTACCAACCACGTGTATCGCATTACCTTTGATGATGAGGATATCATCATTGCCAAGCTATCCTTATTCGGCAAGTTCGAACATTTTAAAGAAGATCACCGCATCATTCACTCGCTAAGCAATAACTTGCTTTACCCGTTTGAGAACTTGCTTGCGAAATCGTTATTAAAAAATAACCGTGTTTATATCTACCATTATAAACATGGCAAAGAAGATGCCTGGGTGGTGTTTTATAACCCTACGCGTATCCTCAACAGGCTGCCAAAACGATTGGACGATAACCTCATTAAAAAACTCGGGCAGCAATTGGGTAAGTTTCATAAAGCTTGCAGCAGGGTGAAGAATGTACTGCCGAAATCATCAAAAACCCTGCGTACCGATATTTATGCGCTGCAGCAACAATTAGACAAAAACGAACGCGATTTCGGTTCGGCCATGCAGGTAGATTTTTTAAAGTACCACTGCGACCTTTTTTTGCGTAACCGTTCTAAATATAACATGGCCTCCTTCGATATTATCCCGGTTTTTATCGACTGGAACATCGGAAACTTTTCGGTCACGCCAAATTATGAACTATATTCACGCTGGGATTACGATTGGTTTAGGATGAGCTACCGCGTGCTGGATTTTTACTTCTTCAGCAGGGTAGTATCTGATGTGGGCGACCGTACCGTTTTCAGCTATGTAATAGGGCCGATGATGGAGGATAGGTTTATCACGTTCCTGAAAGAATACCATAAAGTTTACCCGCTTAGTGCCGATGAGATACGTTTTATGAAAGAAGCGTACCGCTTTTTCATCCTGAATTATGTAATTAAGGATGGCAAGCACTTTTTTAACGAGCAGTACGCTAAAAAGCTACAGGCGGAGGCATTTGATGTTTACCTGCCATCGGTTGACCGCGACTTTGATGCAGAGAAAATAATAGAGGCACTGAAGTTGAAATAAGTTAGAAAAGTTGGAATAAGTTAAAAAGGTTAAAAAAGTTATATAATCGAATTAAAACCTTTTAACCTCTACAACTTTTATAACTTTCTACAGCCGCTATCAACCTTTCTCCAACTTGTATCAATTGCGCTCGACGGGAGCCGGCTTTTTCTCGATTTTTATAATTTCTTATAACATTTACAACAGATGAAACGCATCGACGATTTCCGCGAGATAATAGATAATTATGAGGTAGTGTTTTTTGATGCGTTTGGCGTTATTAAAAACTATGGTGGGCTGGTGCCGGGCATAGAACGTACTTTCGATTACCTGGAAGAATGGGGCAAGGAATATTATATCGTTACCAATGATGCATCGCGCAGCCCGGTGCAGTTGGCGGAATCGTACCATAAAAAGGGGCTAACAGCCATCACCGCCGACAGGATCATATCTTCGGGCATGCTTACCAAGGAATTCCTCGACCTTAAGGTTGACGATGGCATAGTGGCCTATTTGGGTACCGAAGATTCTGCCCATTATATTGAAAGCGAAGGGCTACACACTATGCCGGTTAGCGCTATTACAGCTGAGAATTTTGATAAGGTAAACGCTCTTGTGTTTTTAGATGACGAAGGCTTTGATTGGTGCAACGACCTTAACAAAACCGTAAACCTGCTGCGCCGCCGTGCCATTCCGGCAATTGTAGCCAATACAGATTTTGCCTACCCCGTAACCGTAAACGAAATTGCCGTAGCAATAGGGGGGATAGCAGCAATGGTAGAGAATATTGTTGGCAAAAAATTTATCCGTTTTGGCAAGCCCGATTCGCAGATGTTTATGTTTGCTTATGACCTGATACGCGAGTACCGCCCTATTAGCAAGCCGGAGATAGTGATGGTGGGTGATACTTTGCAAACAGATATCCTTGGCGGAAATAAATTTGGGCTGGATACCGTTTTGGTACTATCTGGTAATACACTGCCTGCCGACGCCCAAAACCGCATAACATCTACAGGTATTGTGCCCACTTATATTTGCGACTCGGCAGTAATAAAATAGATTGTAATGAAAGTAGTAAAGTTCGTTTTAGTATTGATAATAACATTTGGCTTAACACAAGCCGGTTTTGGGCAATCTGAAACCTTCACAAACCCACTATTGCCCTCGGGTGCCGACCCATGGGTAATATACCACAAAGGCTATTATTACTATACCAATTCGCTACAGAATAAACTGAATATATGGAAGGTGAAGAACCTGGCCAACCTCGCATCTGCCGAAAAGAAAACCGTTTGGGTGCCGCCGCCAAACACGCAATACTCCAGGGAACTGTGGGCACCCGAATTACATTACCTAAATAATAAGTGGTATATGTATTTTGCTGCAGATGATGGCAACAACAACAATCACCGCCCGTACGTATTGGAAAACTCAGCAGCCGACCCTTTAACTGGCACATGGGTTTTTAAAGGCAAAGTGGGCGATGCTACCAACAAATGGGCAATAGATGGCTCTGTATTTACGCATAAAGGCCAGCTGTATATGATTTGGGCCGGCTGGGAAGGCGATGAAAACGGGCAGCAGGATATTTACATTGCTAAAATGAAGAACCCTTATACTATTGATGGGCCGAGGGTTAAAATCTCCAGCCCGCTTTACAATTGGGAGAAAAACGGCGACTTGCACGATGCCAACAACCCACCGCATGTGAATGTGAACGAAGGCCCGGAGATATTGAAGCACGGCAATAAGTTATTTCTGGTATATTCTGCCAGTGGGTGCTGGACAGATTTTTACGCACTCGGGATGCTTACCGCACCGGCAAACGCAGACTTACTCGACCCAAAGTCGTGGAAAAAATCGCCGGAGCCGGTGTTTAAAAAGTCGGAAGAAAATGGGGTTTATGCCCCCGGGCATAATTCGTTTTTTAAATCGCCCGATGGTACCGAGGATTGGATAATTTACCACGCCAATTCAAAACCGGGGCAAGGCTGTGGTGGGTTTCGGTCGCCGCGCATGCAAAAATTCGGCTGGAATAAGGATGGGACACCGAACTTTGGCATCCCGGTAAAAGAAAATACACCGTTGCCCATACCATCGCAACATAAATAATGCAACCAATTATTATAAATATTATGCAAAACACCTTAAAAAAACCGACTTTCGCACTGGCAATTGCGGGCAGTATCTTCATGGCTGCCTGTAACCAATCTGCCCCAAAAAGCAACACCATGACAGACAGCACTACTACCGCCGCTACCGTACAATTGCCGCCCGCAACCGGGTTTGAAAGAACCATAGACGGGAAAAAAACCGAGCTTTTTATCTTGAAAAATAAAAATGGCGCAGAGGCCGCAATAACCAACTACGGCGCACACTTAGTAAGCCTGTTGGTGCCGGATAAAGATGGCAAAATGACTGATGTAGTTTTAGGTTTTAATGATATCGAAGGGTTCCAAAAATCGGCGGGCTCTTACTACGGCGCAACTATTGGCCGCTATGGCAACCGTCTGGGCAAGGCCAAATTCACGCTGGAAGGCAAAGAATATAAATTGTTTGCTAATAATGGGCCAAATACCCTGCACGGCGGCAAAAAAGGTTTTGACAGTATGGTATGGGATGCCAAACAAACCGATAGCGCAACTGTAGAATTAAGCTATCTTTCTAAAGATATGGAAGAAGGTTATCCCGGCAATTTAAAGGTAAAGGTTGTTTATACCCTTACCGATGACAACGCCATTAAAGTAAGCTACGAGGCTACTACTGATAAAACTACTGTAGTTAACTTAACCAACCATGCTTATTTCAATCTGAATGGCCAGGGTACAGGCAGTATTTTAGATCATTCGGTAAAAATTGACGCGGATGCTTACACACCGGTAGACAGCACATTGATCCCAACCGGAAAAATTGAGCCTGTTAAGGGTACACCGTTCGATTTCACAACGCCTGCAACCATAGGCTCAAGAATAGCGGAGGATAACATTCAGCTGAAAGATGGCAAGGGATACGACCACAATTACGTTTTAAACAAACACGATATCAGCACACCTATTGCTACTGTTATTGGCGATAAAAGCGGTATTAAAATGGAAGTATTTACCGAGGAGCCGGGTTTGCAGTTTTACACCGGTAATTTTATGAATGGCTCTAACACCCTAAAAGGCGGCGCAAAGGATGAATACCGCAATGCTTTCGCTATGGAAACACAGCATTACCCTGATTCCCCAAACCAGCCAACATTTCCAACAACTACATTAAAACCGGGTGCTGTTTATAAAACGGTAACGATATATAAGTTTTCTAAATAAACAGCCGCGAATTTATAACACGAATTTTCACTGATTTAGGCGAATGCCACGAATAAGAGAAAGGATTTTCAGCAATGAAAATCCTTTCCTCATTTATAGCAGTTACTTCTGACCTTTTCTGATTGGTGAAATTAGCTTTAATACGAGAAAATTAGTGTTAACCCGATTCGTGGAATTAGCGTCATTAAATCTTTGAGATTCGTGTAATTCGCTTTTTTTCGTGAAATTCGTGTTCATTGTTTTTATTCGTAGCACTTGTTATTAGATAATCACGGCAGAAGAATCACTTACCTGCGCCTGGCGGTAACCGATAGGTGTAACCTGCGTTGCTTTTACTGTATGCCCGAAGAGGGGCTACACTGGCTAAGCCGCGCAGAACTTATGACCTATGAGGAAATGCTGCGCGCTTGCGAATTGCTGGTAAAAATGGGCATAGAGAAGATCCGCATTACCGGCGGGGAGCCATTTGTGCGCAAGGATATTATGCAGCTGCTTACAGCGCTTTCTAAACTTGATGGGTTAAAAGAGTTAAGCCTGACCACCAACGGCGTTTTAACCGCCCCGCACGTTGCTGAATTAAAGGCGATTGGCGTCCGCTCTGTTAACCTAAGCCTTGATACCCTGGATGCCGGCCGCTTTTTTGCCATAACCCGCCGCGATGAATTTGCCAATGTAATGGAAACGATGGAGGAATTACTGAAGCACGGCATGGAGGTGAAGATAAATGCTGTAGTAATGGCCGGTAAGAACACACAGGATATCATCCCGCTGGTAGAGCTAACCAGGGAGATGCCTGTAAGCGTGCGGTTTATAGAAGAAATGCCTTTTAATGGCGATGGGCATAGTTACAGCGGTATAACATGGGATTATGTGCGGATATTCGATGAGATAAGAACTGTTTACCCCGATATCCAAAAAATTGCCGACCCACTATATTCAACCTCTTATAATTATCAAATCCCGGGGCATTTAGGCAGCATCGGCATTATTGCTGCATATTCGCGTACATTTTGCGGCACTTGCAACCGTATCCGCGTTACGCCGCAAGGCACGCTTAAAAACTGCCTTTACGATGATGGCGTGCTAAATATAAAAGACCTGATGCGCGAGGGTAAAAGCAATACTGCTATTGTTGATGCGCTGCGCAATGCCTTTAATAGCCGCGAAAAAGATGGCTGGGCTGCCGAGCAAAAGCGTAAAGAGAACCCAAACTTCCACGAATCCATGGCGACGATTGGCGGTTAAATACCACAGGATATGACAACGGTAGAACAAGCCGAAAAAATAGTACTTGCCCAACTGAAAGATTACGGTACCGAAACCGTACCTTTTGAGCTGGCACTTGGCTTTGTATTGGCAGAAGATATTAAAGCCGACCGCGACCTGCCGCCCTTTAACCGGGTAACCATGGACGGTATTGCTATAAATTATAAAGCGATTGAGCAGGGTATCAATACTTTTCATATCAAAGCTACGCAGGCGGCAGGGGATGAGCCCATCGGAATAGAGGATACCAACCTCTGCGTGGAGATTATGACCGGGGCGGCTTTGCATGACTCGCTCGATACCATTATTCGCTACGAAGACCTGGAGATCAGGAACGGGTTAGCGGCGCTAACGGTCTCCAATATAAAAAAAGGGCAAAACATCCATTTTAAAGGAAAAGATAAGCAGCGGGGAGATGTAGTTGCTGCGGCTGGTCAAAAAGTAACACCGGCTATCATCAGCCTGGCAGCATCAGTTGGCAAAGCCGATTTATTGGTGAAGAAATTGCCCAGGGTAGTTATTATATCCTCGGGCGATGAATTGGTGGATGTGGCCGATACGCCAAATGCTTACCAGATAAGGCGGTCGAACAATTATACCATTAAAGCGGTACTAAGCAATCACAGCATCCGGGCCGATATGCTGCATATTCCCGATGATCCGGAGGTAACTCAAACTAAAATACGCCAGTGCCTGCAAAACTATGATGTGCTATTGCTGAGCGGGGGTATCAGCATGGGCAAATTTGATTATATACCGCAAGCGCTGGAAGCTTTGCAGGTTGCCAAGCTTTTCCACAAAGTAGCACAACGCCCAGGTAAGCCATTTTGGTTTGGCAGGCATGCGGAGGGGGCTTTGGTATTTGCTTTTCCCGGCAACCCGGTAGCAACGTTTATGTGCCTGCACAGGTACTTTTTGCTTTGGTTGGATGCCACGCTCGGCCTGCAGCCGAAACCGCCTGTATACGCCGTTTTAGATAGCGATTTTAACTTTGTGCCGGCATTGCAGTACTTTTTGCAGGTAAGGCTTAATTTTAACAAGCAAGGCCAACTAATAGCAACGCCAATAGAAGGCAATGGCTCGGGTGATTTTGCTAACTTAGCAGATACTGACGCTTTTATGGAACTGCCATTAGAACAAAACGAATTTAAAAAAGGCGAGGTGTATAAGATATATTATTTCACCGCTTTCAGGAGGTGATTTCACCGATGAGGGCTCGTAATCGGTGTAATCAACTATATTCCTCGGTGTAATCAAAAAATATAATCGGTGTAATCAAAAAATATAATCGGTGTAATCAAAAAAATATAATCGGTGGAATCAAAGCTAAGTCATTTAGATAAACAGGATAACCCTACTATGGTAGATGTATCTGCAAAGCAGCCAACACACCGTACCGCAACTGCACAAAGTATTGTAGTACTGCCGGACGAAGTTTTGCAGTATTTGGTTGATGGAGAATTGCAAACAAAAAAGGGTGCTGTATTCCAAACCGCCATCATCGCCGGTATTATGGCAGCCAAAAAAACAGGCGACCTGATACCACTGTGCCATCCGCTTGGTATGGATAACTGCCAGGTTTATATCCGGTTAAACGAGCCTAATGAAGTTGTTATTGAATGCACAGCAAGCATCACCGCAAAAACCGGCATTGAGATGGAGGCACTTGTAGGAGCGTCCATCGCTGCCTTAACTGTGTACGACATGTGCAAGGCCATGAGCCATGATATTGTGGTAAAAGAAACCAAACTCATCTCAAAAACAGGAGGTAAGCGTGACTTTAAAAGATCATAAAAAACATACCGCCATAGCCCGCCCCGAAAATGGCAATTTCGGGCGCAACGAATGGGCGATCATCGGTGGCCCGTGCACGGTTATAAAAGCACTGGCAGACCGCATCATTGCTGCCTTATCTATCCTGTACCAATGCGCCTACGCCGATACCTCGCATAACGATGATGTTATACAGCGCCCTGGCAGGCTAACAAGTGGCGCGGCGCTGGAGTATACCGACCAGCTTAACTTTTGTCAGCTAAACTATAAAGCGCCCTTAACGGCATTTAAGCAACGCCAGCTTTTTGCAGAAATGGACTTAGTGCTGGTAAATGGCAATCACCAGCAGGCGAAAGCACAGGTGTTAATTATCGATATCAACAAAAAAGCCTCATTACAAAAAAGAATAGCGCAGCTTACGAATGTGCAGATAATATTGCTGGCAGATAACGCTGATGAAGTTTTCGATTTTGTGAAAGAAGCGGTGCCTAACTGGCAACAGTTGCCCACCTTTAAATTACACGATGAGACAGCCCCGGTTATCGGGTTCTTTAAAACTAAGTTACTTCAAGCTAAACCGGTATTAAACGGCCTGGTGTTGGCCGGCGGCAAAAGCGCCCGTATGGGTGTTGATAAAGGTGCCATCCATTGGTATGGCAAAGAACAGCGCTATTATGTGGCCGATATGTTAAAGGGTTTTTGCAGCGAAGTTTTTATTTCCTGCCGCGATGAAGAACAGGAAAGAGAGATTGACGAAAACTATAACACCCTCACAGATACCTTTACCGGATTAGGGCCTTATGGTGCTATATTAT
>CBFGNE010000019.1:0-13729 GCA_965649995.1 uncultured Mucilaginibacter sp. | reverse complement strand
AATACTGCTGGTGAGCGATAACGACGCCTATAACCGCCTGTACGAGTTTATTGGCCGCGAGGAGATCAACAAAAAACTGAAGAAATACCAGTTAAACAATACCCGCATTATCGGCCGGCTTGCCGTTGGCGATGGCGGCGAAAGCGCCCGCAATACAAACCCGGTTAACTTTTACGCAGGCAAAAAACTACTGTACAGCAAACCTGCTATGCTGGATACGCTGAATTACCCCATGACTCTGGAAAACATGGTACAGGGCAAGGGCTACCTCAACCGGAAGGATAGCCTTATTTTGAAACCCTTTAGCTTTGCTAATTTAAACGTGTACACTATAGACAACCAGCAAATGGTACTCCGCAGGCTGCTTTTCCCCGAAACGTTTGCTAAGGAACAACGCTTTAATTTAACGCCCGACGATTATAAATTCATCTACAAATACATGAGTATGCTGCCTACCGAAAGCAGCAAGCCCGGCTACCCAACGCCCGAGTTTTACCCTGCCTACTGCAAATTCCTGTATTACGGCAGCGACAGTTTAGCCACCATAAACCCCGATGTGCGCATATTTAATAAAATAGGCGACTCGTACGGGTACGATATAGATAATGCTTACATCGTCGATTTTAAAAACAAGGTGGAGTTTATGCTGACCGCCGTGGTACAATCTAACGAGGACGGCATCCTGAACGATGATAAATACGAGTATAAAACCGTATGCCTGCCCTTTATGAAAAACCTGGGCCAGGTTATTATGCACTACGAATTAAACCGCCCCAAAAAGCACCTGCCCGATCTTAAGAAATTCAAATTTGTTTACAGCAAGTAAATTTTATTTAATTAAACGCAAACTTCATGGTTCTGTGGCTGTTAAAACAGGTAAACAATTATCTACTTAACATATGACAACAGCAACCATAAACAGATACCGTGGCCCGGCAAAAGAGCAAGGCGCAAGCATAAATTTATCGGCCGCCGAGCGTACAATATCCATAGCCAGCGGCACCAAACTGGCATTATCGGGCTTAAAAGGCATTTTTAAAAGTCCCTTTGCAAGCATTATTAAAATTGGCGCAGGCGGTTACCTGCTCAACCGCGGCATTACCGGGCATTGTGCATTGTACTCCGGCATGGGCCGCAATTCTACCGAGCCGGTCAATGTCAATATCCGCTCGTCCTATTTCATTAACAAACCAAGGCATGAAGTTTACAATTTTTGGCGTAAGCTGGATAACCTGCCCCTGTTTATGAAACACCTTAAAAGCGTGGAACTGATTGACGACACCCGATCGCATTGGGTTTTAAAACTGCCTTTGGGCGTACCCGCAGTTAGCTGGGATGCCGAAATTGTACACGATGACCCGGGTTATATGATCGGCTGGAGCTCGCTCCCCGATTCACTGATAGATAATGCGGGTAAAGTCCGTTTCCAGGATAGCCCCGACAGCGATGGCACTTTGGTGGATATAACTATCTCGTACCGCCCGCCCGCAGGTGGTTTCGGCGGCGGAATTGCACATATATTAAACCCAGTATTTAAAAACATGGTGGATAGCGACGTACGCAACTTTAAACAGTATATGGATATTGAAGGCGGCAGCGCCCCTTATGCCTCATCGTACGAAGAGCCGGAGGCTTATGTGATAGAAGGTGTTATTATTGAGGAAGAGCCAAACTACCAGGAAGCCGCGCAACAGGAGGAGCAACCGGCTGCCGAAAACACCGACACCCGGGCCAGCGACGAATTGGAACGGCAAAGGCAATGGCCAAATGCGGAGGGGAATAATTATTAAAGGCAGGCCCTTGCAACGCGATTGCGAAGGAACCACCGCCCGGCGAGATTTTGAGCACAGTGGCGTGGTTGATGCTTATGGTAAGTTTTATATCCCGTTTCCATGAAAAGGATACCAATCAGTAGCAAGGCGGTAAGCCTTGCTACTGCGTATAAAATTATGATAATATGTGCGTGTTATTTTGGTGTTTAAGCACTCAGATTAGGCCGCGCTGGTGATTGCTGTATCTTTACCTCTAACCGTTTGTGGTAGAAAATATATGAGCAGGCCAATACCGCAATCAATACCAGCATAAATGCCCAGTCTTTAAATGCAAAGCCCGAAGCATAAAAGGAATATGTTGCGCCGATAAGGTCGAACGTAAAGCCCGCGTAAGCCCATTCTTTAAGCCGCGGGAAGCCTGGTGTAAGGATGGCGATTACGCCCAGTACTTTGGCCACCGCTAAAAGGTGTAATACATAAGGCCGGTATCCTATTGCATCCAGCATTTTGGCGCTATCGGGGTTTTCCATAAAGCTGGAGGCTGCCGAGAAAAGCATCATAGCCAATATCAGCCCGGTCGAGATCCAGTAAATAACGTTGATCGTTTTCTTGTTCATATCAATTGTTTTTAGGTTGTTTAGTTGTTTAATAGCGAAGCATTATTGCTTCCGGGTTTTATAAGACCAAATTTTAAACATTGTGCTTTCCGCTGCCTAATATAGCAGGATTATGAAGATTTAGAACCGGTAACGGGTTGATAAATAATAAAAAGCCACTGGTTATTTTTCATACTTCCAAAACCTGCCTTTGCCTTCAGCTATCCACTCCAACGATTCTTCCATTCGTTTTTGGCGCGTAGCATCCGTTTTTGCATCGGTTATCCATACCAGGTAATCTTTGCGGAACGAAGCTGACCTGGTTTCGAATACTTCCTTTGCAACCGGGTTGGCTGCAAGTTTTTCGCTGAAATAATCGGGCACTTCTATTACCGCAGATTTTTCGGTTTTGCGTTTGACCTCTAATTTTACGCCGTTCTCGTTTAAGGCCATCGCTTCTTTTATGTATGCCACCAATTCCAAATCGCCTGGTAAGTCAGCTAATGAGGTAAGCTTACTCATATAACCGAGCGGTTGTTTCGGATCGGCGTTTTTTTTCAGCTTTGGGTCGCTCATCAATTCTGCCTTCCAAAAGGTAAACGAGCAATGGTGCCCGTAAGCGGCAAGTATGCACATCATCTCCCCTTTGTAATCAAAATGGGGGATGCTCCATTTTATAATTTCATCTACATCGGGGCAAGTATCATGTATCAGCTGCCTTAGATGATTAAGGATGGGCTTTGCAAAATCAGCTGATTTGGCTATATATTCATCAAATTGTGGATTCGTGTTTTTCATTTTATAATATTTTTTCGGTTAATGCTATGTTTTTCAGGCTAAGTACCTGTTCATCGATTCCGCAAAAACCTCCTTTACGCAGGTCTGCAGGTTTTGTGTTTTAATATACCCGTAAAAGGTATCCATAGGTATGTTTTCCAATCTTTTCTTTATCCGCTTTATCTCGTCCAGTGGCAAGGGTATTTTGTTAGGGTAGCTCCTCATTACCGAAAAATGCTTTTTGCTGGGCGATAGAAATAAAGTGTCGCCGCAAAGTATGGCCCCTTTGTTTGATAAAAAGGGTACATGTAAAATACAGCTGCCTGCAAAATGGCCTCCAATCAGTATCATTTTTATGCCGTCCCAAAATGCCAGTTCATCACCTTTCCAAAGGTTGATATGTTCGCCTTTTTGTACAATATACTCGTTGTCGTTTTCGTGAATGTAAACCGGGCAGTTAAATTCCGACGCCCAATCGTTCATATTGCTGTAATAATGCGGATGCGACACCGCTATTGCGTTCAGCCCTCCTTTCAACCTGATAAAATCAATTGTTGGCTCATCCAGCATCGGGATACAGTCCCACAATACATTACCGTTTTCCGACAGCACTAATAAAGCCCGCTGCCCAATTGCGAAGCTGGGAATAACGTCTATTTCGTATAAATTCTCTTTCAGCTGATTGATTTTTATACCGTGTTCCCGGTGCAACCCAGCAGGGCTTATCCAGCTTTGGCCGGCCTCAGGTACATATTGCCTTTCGTCGGCACAAATGGTACAAACATCGGGTGCCGTTGCAACCCGGAAGTAGGTACCGCAGGTGCTGCAAATAATTTGGTTGACTTCCTTCTTAAGTTTCACAATTCAAAAATATACCTTTACTGGATGATGTAAACCATCCAGTTTTAAATTATCAACTAATCCAGTTATGGAATTGATCAGGGAATTAATAAACATAGATGCGGCAGACGGCACACTTGTTTACCTGCAGATAAGCAATGCGTTTATCCGGAACATAAAAGACGGGAAATTACGAAAGGGATTGAAGTTGCCGGGGTCGCGCGCGGTTGCTATGTTGCTGAATGTAAACCGAATGACGGTAGTAGCCGCCTTTAACGAGTTGGATGCGCAAGGCTGGATAGAAATACTTGCCCGAAAAGGCACTTTCGTTAAAACCACGCTGCCAATATTGGCCCCTAAAAACATAGCCGGCGAAACCGCCCAGTTTACATTGCCCATAAAAACCGGGTTCGAGTATGATGAAAATAGCATTATCCCGGTTTACCCAACTGATTTCCCGGCCGCGGACAAGCTGATCTTCAACGATGGTTTCCCGGATCTAAGAATTGCCCCTATTGAAGCGCTGGTGAAAAATATGCGGAGCTTTGCCCGTCTGCATTTTAATAAACGGTACCTGGCATACGGCGGCGCCCAGGGTACCTATCTGCTGAGAGAAACCCTGGCTGCTTTTTTAAGCGATACAAGGGCCTTGCCGGTTACGCCCGACAATATATTGATAACAAGGGGCGCACAAATGGGGCTGTATATTGCAACATCGGTAATTGTTAAGCCAGGAGACGACATTATTGTCGGCACACCCGGTTATAATGCCGCAAACCTTACTTTTTTACAGGCCGGTGCCATAATTAACCCAGTGCCAATAGATGGCAACGGGATGTGTATTGACGAAGTTGAAAATATCTGCCTTACAAAAAAGATAAAACTGGTATATGTTATACCGCACCATCACAACCCAACTACAGTAACCCTTAGCCCCGAACGGCGAATAAGGCTTCTGGAGCTTGCGGCAAAGTATGAGTTCGCCATTATTGAGGACGATTACGATTACGATTTTCATTACGCCAGCAGGCCTTTGCTGCCTATGGCCAGCCTGGATAGGTACGGCAACGTGATATATCTGGGTACGCTTACTAAAACGCTTGCGCCCGTAATACGGGTGGGTTTTGTTGCCGCACCCGCATCATTTATAAAAACTTGCACTTACCTGCGCAAAACCATAGATATGCAGGGCGACAGCCTGATGGAGAACGCCATTGCCGAGCTTTATAACGATGGCACCATAGCCCGGCACATCAAAAGATCGGTAAAGCTATATAAAGAACGCAGGGATCACTTTTGCAATTTGCTGCAAACGGAACTGGGCGGCCACGTGTCTTTTAAAATCCCCGACGGCGGCATGGCGGTTTGGACAAATTTTTTAACGGCGGACCTTTCAGTAGTTGCCGAGAAGGCATTTAAAAAAGGATTGGTGATCAAAAATGGCAAAGCTTATGATACTGACAAAATAAAGTATAATTCCGTAAGGCTTGGGTTTGCCTCCTTGAATTTCACCGAGCAGGAAAAAGCCGTGAGGATTTTAAAGGAAATAGTGTGCGGTTGATAAATTAAGTACGTTGTGCAATTACTCGCAACAACAGCAAAATAACGAGGCACCCAAGTCAACAACGGCGCAAGCGCAATGCTCATAATACGCGCAAGGTAGTGAAGCGGCTATCGGGCATATTGAGCGAACCACAACGCTTTTGTATAACGCACCGAAACAACTGTACCGCTCATTGCTTAGCGCTAACCGGTGTGGAGGCTTCGCGTAAGTTAAGTGCATCGGGATGTTGTTAGTGAGAACACCCAGCAACGGCGCTATAGCCATTACGTCATTGCGAGGAACGAAGCAATCTCTACGTAGAGCAAGCCGCTATGCAAGTCCGCCCTGCTGATTGGGAGATTGCTTCGTTCCTCGCAATGACGCGGTGGAGAAAACAACCAACAAAAAAACGGCCTCCGATTACTCGGAGGCCGTTTTTATATATTTAAAGAATTTGATTCTTATTTCACTGCATCAATAACTGCTTTGAAAGCATCAGGATGGTTCATAGCTAAATCGGCTAATACTTTACGGTTTAAACCGATTTCTTTAGCGGCTAATTTGCCTATTAATTGTGAGTAAGAAATGCCGTGCTGGCGTGCACCTGCGTTGATACGTTGTATCCACAAAGCGCGGAATTCTCTTTTCTTGGTTTTACGGTCGCGGTATGCGTACTGTAAGCCTTTTTCTACTGTGTTTTTGGCAACGGTGTAAACCTTGCTGCGTGATCCCCAATAACCTTTGGCGAGGATCATGATCCTTTTCCGGCGTCTTCTCGACGCGACTGCGTTAACTGAACGTGGCATGTGTTGTTGTTTTTGGTAGTGAGTGTCCGGTTAGGGAGCTTTTGTACTCTAATACCTGGTTAAAAAATCTGTGTAAATTACTTTCCGATACAAAGCATACGTTTAACGTTACCTAAGTCAGCATTAGATACTAAGCTGGTGTGGCCTAAGTTACGTTTACGCTTGGTCGACATCTTGGTTAAGATGTGGCTTTTGTATGCGTTTTTACGGGCAATTTTACCGGTTCCAGTAAGCTTAAAGCGCTTTTTTGCACTGGAATTGGTTTTCATTTTTGGCATAACTCTATTTATTTATTAAGATGTGAGATTTGAGATATGAGATGTGAGAAGGAAACTCCCCGCACCGGCATATTTCATTTCCCGGGTTTGTACTCTATTACTTGTTAGAGGAGTACGAAATTAAAATCTCATATCTCATATCTAACATCTCAAATCTATTTCTTAGGCGCCTTTGGTGCCACGGTTAAAAACATCCGCTTTCCTTCCAGCTTTGGCAATTGCTCTACCTTGCCAACTTCTTCTAAAGCCTGTGCAAAACGCAGCAGCAATATTTCGCCCTGCTCCTTGTACACAATGGCACGGCCTTTAAAATGCACGTATGCTCTCACCTTTTCGCCGGCTTCCAAAAAATTGGTAGCATGTTTCAGCTTGAAGTTGAAATCATGGTCATCAGTATTCGGCCCGAAACGGATCTCTTTAATTACAGTTTGCTTGGCGTTGCTTTTTATCTCTTTAAGCTTCTTTTTTTGCTCGTAAATAAACTTGTTATAGTCTGTTACTTTACAAACTGGCGGGTTAGCGTTCGGGGAGATCTCAACTAAGTCAAGCTCTTGTTCCTGGGCTATGGCCAAAGCATCTCTTAACGAGAAGATACCCTGCTCAACGTTGTCACCTACAAGGCGCACTTCCTGAGCCCTAATGAACTGATTGATATTATGTTCGGCTTCTTTTTTCTTAAAAGGGAGCCTTGGTCCTCTGTTGAAAGGTTTGTTTAAAGCCAAGTTATACTGTTATTTCTTTAATTATTTGTTGTTTAAATTCTTCAATGCTCATGCTTCCCAAATCGCCCTGCCCGTGTTTACGAACAGAAACCTGCCCTTCGGCGGCTTCTTTTTCGCCCACAATAAGCATGTATGGGATCTTTTTGACTTCAGCGTCGCGTATTTTGCGACCGATCTTTTCATCTCTGAAATCAATTAGCCCGCAAATATCGGAATCTTTTAACTCATCTGAAAGTTTTTTTGCATAATCTTCATACTTTTCCGATATCGGGAGGATAATAAACTGCTCCGGCGACAACCACAGCGGGAAATTACCCGCACAATGTTCGATCAGTACGGCGATAAAGCGCTCCATCGAGCCAAACGGCGCACGGTGGATCATTACCGGGCGGTGCTTTTGGTTATCGCTGCCGGTGTATTCCAGCTCGAAACGCTCGGGCAGGTTATAATCTACCTGGATGGTACCCAATTGCCATTTGCGGCCAAGGGCATCCTTCACCATAAAATCCAGCTTGGGGCCATAAAAGGCAGCCTCGCCCAGTTCTACTACAGTTGACAAATCTTTTTCGGCAGCAGCTTCTATAATGGCAGATTCGGCCAAAGCCCAATTCTCATCGGTACCGATATATTTGGTTTTATTTTCCGGGTCGCGCAGGGATACCTGTGCAGTATAGTTTTCAAAACCCAGGGCTTTAAATACGTATAATACCAGATCGATAACCTTTTTAAACTCATCCTTTACCTGGTCGGGCCGGCAAAACAAGTGGGCATCATCCTGTGTAAAGCCACGCACACGGGTTAAGCCATGCAGCTCGCCGCTTTGCTCGTAACGGTATACCGTACCAAACTCCGCCAAACGAACGGGCAGGTCCTTATACGACCGTGGTTTTGTTTTATATATCTCGCAGTGATGCGGGCAGTTCATCGGTTTCAGGAAGAACTCCTCCCCTTCCTGCGGGGTACGGATGGGCTGGAAAGAATCCGCGCCATATTTTTCGTAATGCCCCGATGTTACATACAGGTTTTTATGCCCAATGTGCGGGGTCATCACTTGCTCGTAACCGGCTTTCACCTGTGCTTTTTGCAGGAAGTTTTGCAGGCGCTCGCGCAGGGCGGTGCCTTTTGGCAGCCACAACGGTAAGCCCATGCCAACTTTTTCGCTAAAAGCAAACAACTCGAGTTCTTTGCCCAATTTGCGGTGGTCGCGTTTTTTGGCTTCCTCTATTACATGTAAATATTCGGTAAGCTCGCTTGCCTTAGGGAAAGTTACCCCGTAGATGCGTGTAAGCTGCTTACGGCTCTCATCGCCGCGCCAGTAGGCACCGGCAAGGCTCATTAGCTTGGCTGCCTTTACAAAGCCTGTGTTAGGGATATGCGGCCCGCGGCACAGGTCGGTAAACTTACCTTGTGTATAAAAAGTTATGCCGCCATCAGGCAGGTCTTTTATCAGGTCGAGTTTATACTCATCCCCTTTTTCGGTAAAATATTCAATCGCGTCGGCTTTGCTTACCGGTTTGCGGATATACTCGTTTTTGGCTTTCGCCAGTTCGATCATCTTATCCTCGATTTTCTTGAAATCGTCGGACGAAAGGGTTTTGTCGCCAAAATCCACATCGTAATAAAAACCGGTTTCGATGGCGGGGCCAATACCAAATTTGGTACCAGGATACAAGGCTTCCAAAGCCTCAGCCAGCAAGTGTGCCGATGAGTGCCAGTAGGTTGATTTACCTTTAGGGTCGTTCCAGGTTAATAATTTTACGGATGAATCTTCATCGATTGGGCGGCTGGCATCCCATACTTCGCCATTTACTTCGGCGGCCAATACGTTACGTGCCAAACCTTCGGAGATAGACAACGCTATCTGCATGGCAGTGATTCCCTTGTCGTACTGACGAACGGAACCATCAGGAAGTGTAATACTAATCATCTACAACTATGATTTAAAAGTTAATAAAATAATGGACGATAAAAATCACATACTAACGTGATTTACATTTAGCGCAAAAATAGGATTTTATACAACAGTTAGAAAAGTCTTTTTACTATTAAGCTTTTTAGTTAATATTACCTAACCATAAACCATAGCTACCATGCCTAAACTATACCTTATATTATTACTCACACTATTGATAAAATCCTCGAAGGCTCAAAATATAATGTACGACAGGACGCCCTTAGGTTTCCCGAAATTAAGTGTGCATATAATGATAGGACAACAGGTTTTAAAAAAAAGCGATAGTGTAAAAGTGCAGGTTCAGATATCAAATCAAATGAGCTATTTACAGAAAATAACCTATAACAAACGCAACAGAAGTACGCCCTGGGAAACCTGGTTTATGGTAACTGATGAACGAGGAAATGACCTGAGCGAAGTCGCTAATAAAAATCTCTTGTCTTCGCGTCTTTACAGCCAAAAAGAATTAGAAAAAAGCGGCGAGATTATTTCGATTTTCCCGCTGGAAACTTTAATTAAGACGTATTATTTAAAAGATGTTGTAATGCTTAAATCCAAAGACTACAATACACTTTCGCCGGGTACTTACGGGTTGGTGGTTAGATATTACAACAACAGTTCTAATAAAGTCTATTTTAGGATAATCAAATAGTGCATTACATCCTCAAATACTTATTCTTTATTAAAAAGTAGTGGTGCATTTCGTGGCCGGCTATGTGGTAGGCCAGTGCGCGTACGGTGGCATCATTTGCAGTACCGGTGCCATGCCCCATCCTGTCGAAAGCCTCCTCGGGTAATCCGTTAAATAAGGCTACGGTAGCCAGCCGCACGGCTTCGTATTCGTCAAAGATGTTATCCAGGTCGCGTTTATCAGCACCCGAGTATTTAGCGTAACTGTCCTGGTCGAACCCTATAAGGTTCTGCTGCTCGTTACGGGCAAAGCGCAGGGCGCGGTAAGCAAAGATGCGCTCATCATCTATAATATGTACCAGCGTTTCCTTAATGCTCCATTTGCCGGGCGCATAGCGGTGGTACAGCGTTGCTTCGGGCAGCGAGTAGATGAGTTCTTTTACCCGGTAAAAATTGTTCTGCAGGTATTTCAGCACCATCCCGTCGGTGGGTATCAGCTTCATATACATTTCGGCATACGGCGGGTAATCGCCCGGTTTGGGTGGCTGGATAATTCGCATTGGTTTTCAGTAGGTTATTTGCAAGATAGGAAAAAGCGGTTAAGCTTTACAAAAGAAATCTGAATATGATGCAGCTCGTCGTCGTCGCATTTTTAATATCTTAGCTCCATAAACCTCATAAACCATGAAAAAAACAAACACCCTTGCTCTTGCCTGCGCATTGTTATGTGTAACCTTAAGCAGCTATGCCCAGTTAACACCTCAACCGAGTTCGGCCCAAACCATTCAACAAGGTTTTGGCCTTGGCAAAATCACCTTAACTTACTCACGCCCTAATGTAAAAGGGCGTAAAATATTCGGCGGGCTGGAGCCTTATGGTGCTGTATGGCGCACCGGCGCTAATTCGGCAACCGTTATAAAATTTAGCGACGATGTAACATTGGAAGGCAATAAAGTGCCGGCCGGCGAATACGGCCTGTTCAGCATCCCGGGTGAAAATGAATGGACAATAATTTTAAGCAAGCAGCCTGACCAATGGGGCGCATATGCTTATAAGCAAGCAGATGATTTTATACGGTTTAAAGTTAAGGCTGAACACCTTTCGGCCTTAACCGAAACCATGACGCTTGCCTTTGTTAACGTATTGCCCACTACTGCCAATTTAAAAATGATGTGGGAACGCAGCGGCTTTACCATCCACATGGCTACCGATATAGATGCTAAAGTAATGGCGCGGATAGATTCGGCGATGGCAACTGACAAAAAACCATATTACGAAGCCGAAATTTATTACTACAACAATAATAAAGACCTAACCAAGGCATTGGCATGGGCCACCGAATTCGAGAAAGACAAAGGTATCCCACCGTTTGTGCCTAAATTATGGAAGGCGCGTATACTGTTAAAGAAAGGTGATAAAGCAGCTGCCATTGCAACGGCACAGGAAGGTGTAAAATTAGCAACGGAAGGTAAATCTGATGAATACGTGCGTTTAAATAACGAGGTGATAGCGCAAGCAAAGAAGTGATTAGCTCAACATAATACTTATAAAGAAAAAAGGCCCATCGAAGTTTTTCAATGAGCCTTTTTCTTTATGGAATTTTTAACAACTATCCTTTAAAATGTGCTATAATTAAGCTTGCCAGTTCCACACCAATACGCTCTTGCGCTTCGTTAGTAGCGGCACCAATGTGCGGCGTAAGCGAAATTTTTGGATGAGCCAGGATCTCTGCGCGTGGAGTTGGTTCGTTATCAAACACATCCAGGGCAGCGTATGATACCTGACCGCTGTTCAATGCGTCTACCAATGCCAGTTCGTCAATTAAACCACCACGGGAGATGTTTATTAACTGAACGCCTTTTTTCATTTGCGCCAGTTCTTCGGCACCAATCAGGGCTTTATCAATAAATGGTGTATGCAGGGTAATAAAATCAGCAGTTTTGATAATCTCATCAAGCGTAGCTGTTTTAACGGTTACGTTAACCTTAGTACCACCTGTTCCTAAAACAATCTCCACTTCGGGATTGAAGGGGAAAAGATCATAAGCAACAACATCCATACCTACGCCGATAGCAATTTTAGCCACCTCGCGGCCGATACGGCCAAAGCCTACTATACCCAAGGTTTTGCCGCGCAGCTCCACACCTTTGGCATAAGCCTTTTTCAGGTCGTTAAATTTAGTGCCGCCATCAACCGGCATTTTGCGGTTACTATCGTGCAGGAAACGCACGCCGGTAAACAGTTGCGCAAATACCAGCTCGGCAACAGATAAAGATGAAGATGCAGGCGTGTTGTAAACGCCAATGCCTTTACTCTTGGCATATTCCACGTCAATATTATCAACGCCTACGCCACCACGGCCTATCAGTTTAAGGCCCGGAACAGCGTCGATAAGGGCTTTACGCACCTTAGTTGCACTGCGTACGGTTATCGCGTCGAACTCTTGCAAACGTACAGGGAGCTCATCCTGCGGGATGTTGTTGGTCTCAACAAAAAAGCCCGCGTCTTCTAACATTTTTTTGCCTATCGGGTCGATGCCGTCATTGGCTAATATTTTGATCATGGTTTTATATCATTGGGTCATTGGGTCATTGAGTCATTGCCATTCTAAAAATGACCCAATGACTCAATGATTAATGACAGTTCGTTATTTATTTTTCTCAGCAAACTCCTGCATGGCATCTATCAGCACGTAAACGCTGGTGATAGGCAATGCATTGTAAATAGATGCGCGGAAACCGCCTACGCTCCTGTGGCCTTTTAAACCAACGATGCCTTTTTCGTCGCACAGTTTCAGGAATGGTTTTTCGTGCTCGGGGTTAGCGGCAACAAAGCAAACATTCATATGCGAGCGGTCTTCGGTAGCAGCAACTGCTTTAAAGAAAGGGTTGCGGTCTATTTCTTCGTAAAGCACTTTTGCTTTCGCATCGTTCTCTTTTTCGATAGCTTCAACACCACCTTTTGCTTTCAGCCAGTTAAGCGTCAGCATGGATACGTAGATAGCAAAGCATGGCGGCGTATTGTACATCGAACCACCTTCTATCTGTACCTGGTAGTTAAACATAGCCGGTATTTTGCGGCCCGTTTTACCAAGCAGGTCGTCTTTAACAATTACCAAAGTAACACCGGCGGGGCCCATGTTCTTTTGCGCACCGGCGTAAATCAAACCAAAATCGGCAACGTTTACTTTACGGCTAAAAATATCCGACGACATATCGCAAACAACCGGCACAGGTGATGCAGGGAATTGTTTCAACTGCGTACCGTAAATAGTGTTATTTGATGTGATGTGGAAATAGGCTGCATCGGCAGGTATTTCGTAATCTTTAGGGATATAAGTAAAGTTGCTTTCCTTGGAAGTTGCAACAACCTGTACCTCGCCAAAAAACTTTGCCTCTTTTAGCGCCTTGTTTGCCCAAACGCCTGTTTCCAGGTACGCGGCCTTACCACCTTCGGGCAGTAAATTGTATGGAGCTAAAGCAAATTGCGTGCTGGCGCCGCCCTGTAAAAACAGAACAGAATACCCCGCAGGAACCTCAAACAGTTCTTTTACCAGTTTAACAGCTTCGTCTAAAACCGCCTCAAACTCCGCCGATCGGTGCGAAATTTCGAGCAAAGACAAACCTGTACCATTAAAATCAATAACTGCTGCTGCAGCCTGTTTTAAAACTTCGTGTGGTAGTATGCCGGGGCCGGCACCGAAATTGTGTTTCATATTATGAGTTTATTTAATGCTGATGTTTGATTATCAACTTTGTATTTTGAAGTGCCGAAGTCAATAATTCCTACAAAGTCCGTAGACTTTTTTTAT
>CBFGNE010000018.1:0-14221 GCA_965649995.1 uncultured Mucilaginibacter sp. | reverse complement strand
TGTTATGCGAACCCCAACAAACGACATACAATTTGCCTTCACAGCCGATGAATGGGAAGATTTCCACGCCGCAATGGCCGAGGCACTATACATGCAGGAAGTTTATGCACTGATGGGTAGTTAATAAAGAAGTAAGTCAACAAGGTGTAACAATCAGAGGCAAAACCTGGATAATCTTTCCTTCATGCCCGAAAATCGGCTCCAATAAATTATTTTGCCGCTCTATGAAAGATATCCCGGTACATAAAATACAGGACAGGGCCAGCAGCGGGCTAGATATCCGTCAATTTGTACAGGGCGAAACGCTTTCTAAAGAGGTTGAAAAATTGGGGATACACCGCGATGATCATTACCTTTTCTTTATTTTGCAGGAAGGCACAGCATCAATGATGGTTGATTTTACAGAGATGCAATTTGCCGGAAGCCAACTCTATTACCTATTACCCGGGCAGGTGCATCACCGGATAAGGAACGTGATGGCCGATGGCTGGTTTATTGCTGTAGATACACCATTGATAGCGCCCGATTACCGGAAGGTTTTTGAAGACCACTTGTTATTGCAACAACCTTATACTTTAAGCCAACAGCAATTAACCGAATGCCACAACGTACTTTGTTTGCTGCGCGATAAGTTTATCGGCAACCAGGATGATGCCTTTTACTTACCGGTAGTTTATTCCTTGTTGCAATCGTTTTTAGGAATGGCAGCCAGTTGCTATTGCGGGGCCAATGCTAATCAATTACATTTATCGCGCCCTGCGCGGTTATCGCAAGAGTTTAAAAAAATCCTTACTGAAAACGTACGCATGGTTAAAAGCCCCTCGGCGTATGCTGCGCAATTAAATGTGTCGGAATCGTACTTGAACGAGGCGCTGAAAAAAACAACTGGCCTAACGGTTAGCTACTGGATTATGCAGGAAGTTGTACTGGAAGCCAAGCGCCTTTTATACTATACCGAAATGAACACAAAGGAGATAGCGCATTCTCTTGGATATGACGACCATGCCTATTTTTCGCGGGTGTTTAAACGTACCACAGGCAGTACGCCATTAGAATTTAGGGTGCACCACCGTAAATAGTCCAATCATTACCCCGAACCTGCTATTGCCCCGATTGCTCCCTACGCCTTTCTTTGTGGTATAAATTATCACATTATGCAATCATCAACCTTACATAAACTAAAAACCCGGGCTGGCCGTTTATTAGAAAGCCGCTTGCTGCAAAGCGGGCGCGTGCTGGAAGTGCGCCATTGGGAGCCCGCCACCATGATAGAGGTAGACCTATACCTGCCCAATGCAGATGTACAAAACTGGCAGGAGATACCTTACATCAAATTTAAAGTAGATAGCCTCACCTACCGCGATTATACACCAAGCGGCTGGGACGCAGAAACACATACCTGCACCTTGTACATTGATGCAGCACACAAAGGCCCTGGCAGCAAATGGGCGGCAGGCTTAAAAAAAGATGATACTGTAAATTACCTTAAAATTGGCAGCACCCACCACGCCCCCGAAAGCACGGCCGCCATTATTGGGCTGGGCGACGAGAGCAGCATGGGGCACATGCTTGCCCTGCAGCAAATGGTGTTGCCCAAGGCACGTTTTTCGGGAGCGGTACTTATTGCCAACCCGCATCACCGTAAATTATTTGAGGAGTACTTTTGGTCGCCGCTACAGCCTATTGAACGGACCGATGTTTATGGGCACCTTAGTATGATACAGTGGGTTATACAACAACATTGCGATATGGCTCACACCGTATTTTATCTTGCCGGCAACAACACCATGGTTAGCGAACTGCGTAAATTGTTAAAGCAATTGGGTTATCCCTCATCGCGGATAAAAACGCAGGGTTTTTGGAACTAAAAACCGCTAATAATTGCGCGCCCGATTTTAACGCGCGGAATATTGGATAAAAGGATTAAGCGGTTTTTCTTTAATGTCGAGCAGGAAAAACGTATTTAATTTCACCTGTAATTTGGGCAAAAACATAAAGGCCAACAGCAACGGCACGCCCAGTATAGGCTCGCCAAAACTTAAAATAAACATAATAGCCAGGCAGTAAAGCACCTGTTCTGCATTTAAAAGCTGTTTACGGCAAAATTTAATATAACAATAAGCAAGGTAAATTAACCCTATAAGCCCAAACTGTGCCAAAGCCTCAAATATGCCGTTTGATACATTGATGTTGTACTTAGTATTTACAAAAACGTCGTACCGGTTATTTACACCGCAAATTAACTTTGCACCAAACTTGCGGTAAACAAACACCATACTTGAAAAACGGTCGAGCGGGATCTGCTGATGCATGCGCCTAAAGCTTGCATCTAATTGAGCCAGATGCTTAAGGTCGTCCATATCCTGGTGGTAGGTATACTTTATTTTACCTCCTAAAAACGGCACATACATAATAACCACCACACACAACGGGATAAACAGCAACACCCGGGCCTTTACTTTAGCCCGGTACCGTAAAGCTAAAAATATTACTACCAGCAAAGCCAGGCAGGCGGTGGTCGAAAAAGTTGTGATAACGGCGGCGATAAACAACCATGCTTTTTTGTCGAATTTGAATTCGTTTAAAAAGAAATGGAAAACGAGCCCGATGACAAGGAAGCAGCCAAACGCCCCAGGCTCCCAGGCAAAGCCGGAGTTTGCAAAATCGTGCAGGCCTTTGTGGAAGGTAAATACCAGCAGGTTGCTGTACCCGGGTAGCAATTGATTATTTGGCAGGTTTGCCGCCATAAATGTTTTGTACAAAAGAGCAGGCGCCAAAAGCTGAAGAGCAAAAAACAAAAATGATATTACGGTAAGATCCGCAATTACCTGTACAATGTAGGCTATTGCTTTATTTTTTACGATAGCGCAAAAAAGGAATGCCGTGTATATGTATTTGCACAGAAAAATTACGTCTGATTGAAAAAACTCGTCGTTAAGGTTATTAATGTAATAATCGCGCAGGAAGACCAATAGCAGGTAACATACAGAAAATACGCAGAACACCCGGAAGTCCTTCAATGTAAAAAGCCGTTTAGCTAAATAAACAGCTGTAAAAAATACCAGTATAGCCATCCAGCAAATGTTGGTGGACGACAGTACATTTGCATTTGATGAGAGCAAAATAAACAACAGAGTAACTACATAATAAATATTGAACCGTTTGTAACGATGTAGTTTACCTTGCATAAGTTAGTCGATGATCTGTTTAAGCAACGTAAAGCATTCGGCAGCTGTTGAGCCGATGCTACTACCCCGGTAAGCTGCCAGCGCGTTGATAGCAGATAGGGAACGCGGCAGCGGCGCTTCCATCACTTCCGATTGGTAAACCTGCATAATCTCAAGCTTTTTATCTATATAGGGGCTTATATCGATATAAACGTTTGGCGTAAAAGCATTTCCGGGCAGAGCGGGCGAAAACTCCGTTTCGGATATGGTTTCGTACATCAACACTTGCGTTATAAAAGGGAAATTGAAGTTTTTTGTACAGCTGAACGCGGCCTTAAATATAATTTGGTGGTCGGTATGCACATCACTGTGGTTGGGTAAAAAAACAGTATCTGGCCGTACCTCTTTTACAATGCTGCTGATTTTAGCTACTAAAGGGCCTATATCGTTATAGGTTATGCCTGCGGCATCGTAACCTAATTCAAAACGTTTGGTAAACCCATATAGCCTGGTTACCTCTTCAATTTCCCGCTGCCTTAATTTTATATTTTCGGGTGTTTTTCCGTTGCGGTAAAACTCGGTACATATCAGCCAGTAAACCTTGCAGCCACGGCTAACGTATTTTAAAATGGTGCCCCCGCAGCCAAGGGTTTCATCATCGGGATGGGGTGCTACTATAAGTATTCTTTCCATTATTAGCTCCCGGTATTAATTGCCATATAGGCATGTTCGTTTATCTTAAAATCCAGCATCGCACTTTTGTACTCTTCCTCGTTGCCTATGTCCTGCCAGTAACCATCGAATGGGTAAACCGAAACCGGTTGCTGGTGCTGCAACATGCTATTCATTAGATCGTCCATGCCAAAGGGCTGGTTTAGCGGAATAAGGTCGAGCACCCCTATATTAGCTATGTAAATACCTGCATTTATTTGCAGGGTTTGGGGCTTTTCTTCCAGTTTTATCAATTGATTATCCGCATTGGCATGTAATACACCGTAGGCTATTTTATACTTCTTTTTAAAAGCGGCAACGGTAAATAAGCTATTACTTTCAGTATGAAAGTAATACAAAGCTGCCAAATTCAGGCTCGAAAGGATATCGCAATTGATCACGAGGAAATCATCGGGCAGGCCGGTTAAGATTTTCAGCGGGCCTGCTGTGCCTAAAGGGAAATCTTCTACTGAATAGTGGATGTTTACTCCCCATTTACTGCCGTTACCAAAGTATGCCTCAATGTTTTGTGCAAAATGGAATAACGAAAAAGTGATGTCGCTGAAGCCAAAGTACTTCAGCTGCCGTACTATTATTTCTAATACCGGGTACTCCCCCACCGGCAGCAGCGCCTTAGGTACCGAATGCGTAAACGGCATTAAGCGGCTACCCTTACCACCCGATATAATAACTGCGCGCTTATACATTGTAAACTTTGCTTTTATAACCTGCCATATTGCCGGGGACAACCAGCCAGTTAATAGTTTGCCGTAGCCCTTCCTCAAACGTATAAGCCGGCGTAAAACCGGTAAATTGTTTTATTTTACTGTTATTGCATAGCAGGTGTTCTACTTCTGCGCCGGCAGGCCGTACACGCTGCTCGTCGGCCAACAATTGTACGTCGGCATCCATTTGTTTACAAATGAGTGCAAACACATCAGTCATGGAGTAGTCGGTACCCGAACCAATATTTATCGTTTCGCCAATCAGGCCGTCATTTTCCGCGATAAGCGCCAAGCCCCGGCAGGTATCAGCCACATAATTAAGGTCGCGCCGCGGCGATAGGTTGCCTAACTTCACCTCTTTGCTACCGCTTGCTATCTGTATGATGATAGCCGGTATAATGGCCCTTGCCGATTGCCTGGGGCCGTAAGTATTAAAAGGCCTCGCAATAGTTGCCTTTAACCCGTATGACCGATAAAAACTGTATACAATGGCCTCGGCGCTTATTTTTGAGGCGCTGTATGGCGATTGTGCCTGCAACGGATGCCTTTCATCGATTGGCAAATATTGCGCGGTACCGTAAACCTCGCTGCTGGATATGTAAATAAACTTTGCATTACATTTTTGCGCAGCGCTGCACATATTAAAAGTGCCGCTAATATTGGTGTCTATAAAGCTTGCAGGGTTTTGGATGGAATACGGAACGGAGATAAGCGATGCGAGGTGAAAAACAATATCGATACCTTCTGTAAGTTTTTCGCAGCAACCGGCATCGCGTATATCACCGGCAATTATTTCAATATTGGTGCGGTCAGCAACGCTCTCGAGCCAGCCCCAGTTGTTAAAAGAATTGTACAATACTAAAGCCCGTAGTAATGCCCCGTTACTTTGCAGGTACTCTACTAAATGCGAGCCTATAAAACCGTCGGCGCCCGTTATTAAAACTCTTTTGTTTCGCCAAAATTGGGGCATTTATGAAAATGTTTAGGTGGTAAATGCATGCCCCAATATAGTCATAAAATTGATAGGGTACGAGGGTAAATTGCTTAAAAGAACAAAAATGTTACGATTCAAAAAAATACGTTTTTAAAAGAAAATAAAATTACCCTTGCTAATCATATATCGCATTAATACCCCTAACAATCAATTTGTTATATAATACTCATAGGTTTCCTTTATACCTTGTTTTAAATTGAGGCTGCTTTGCCATCCCAACTCTTTTAAACGGTTAACGCCGGTGAGTTTTTGTAAAGTACCGTCGGGCATATCGTGGTTCCATAATATATCTCCTTTGTAGCCAACCACATCTTTCACCATGTAAGCAATATCGTAGAGCGCATAATCGGTACCCAGCCCTATATTTATCTGTGTATTCCTAACTTCATTTTTTACAATGCCTGCAGAGTACTGCATGTCCGAATATTTAAGCAGGTCCGTAAAATCAACCTTTTCCATAATATATAAACATGCGTCGGCCAACTCACTGGCATGCATTACTTCGCGGCGCGGCTTGCCTGTCCCCCATAATAAAATACTACCGCCCCCAGCCGTATCATCTTTTCGGATGCCATATTTTTGCAGGATGGCTATGATCTGGCTTTCGGTTGCGTCACCGCCAATTCCTTCTACCGGGTTCCTGGCCAAATCACTACGGATGGCATCCCAGTTATCATTCATTAATGATTTCCCTAAATGCATTTTGCGGATAAACGCGGGTAAAAAATGGGAGTTGGTAAGGTCGTAGTTATCGTTAGGGCCATACAGGTTAGTTGGCATAACAGATATGTAATTGGTACCGTACTGTACGTTATAACTTTCGCACATTTTTATGCCGGCTATTTTGGCTATGCCGTAAGGTTCGCTTAGGTATTCGAGCGTATCGGTAAGCAAGTAACCCTCGTGCATAGGCTGCGGGGCGTTGGTTGGGTATATACAGGTGCTGCCTAAAAAAATCAGCTTTTTAACCCCGGCGAGGTAACTGTTGTGGATGATATTGTTTTGTATCTGCAGGTTTTCGTATATAAACTGCGCGCGGTAAGTGTGGTTAGCCATAATACCGCCAACGCGGGCCGCTGCTAAAAACACGTATTGTGGCTCTTCGTCTTTAAACAGTTTTATCACCGCGTTTGGATCCAGCAGGTCTATTTTGATAAACTTGCAGGCCCCGCTTGCCAGATAGGCCGCCTTAAAGCAATCGGCAGGGTTGCGGGTATGGTGAGTGGCTATTACATTAGTAAAGCCTTTTTTTATCAGTCCCCGTACAATAGCCGAGCCAGCAAGCCCCGTGCCACCTGCAACCAATATTTTTTCTGACAGATCCATGTATGTTTGTTTGATATATGATGCATTGTTCACCGATGCCCGGTACTAAAAATTCAGGCTAAAAGCTCGTTTATAAATTCGTTTATACCTCTGTGGCTCTTTATGAAGACTGTTTGTTTGCATCGGTTATAGGCAGCAGTTAACACCGTGTCCGGCTCTGTTTCGCCAAATACCATTGTATTATTTTGGTTAAAACAAGCGCTCCTCGTGATATAAGCATTATTGCTGATCAGCCTTGTTTGCAAGCTGATGGCCTCGTAACAACGCATGGTGATACCGGTTTGCCCTTTGTTGGCATAATCGATGGTAAACTCCGCTGCGCCAATGGCATCAAGGTATGCGGCGTCATTTAGCGGTGCCAGGCTAATATACTTACGGTATTTTAGGTATAGCAAGGGGTTTGCACAAAAGTTGCGCAGCAGGTCAAAAACGTTGTTTTCGTGCAGGCTGATGAGTGCTCGCTGTGGCTTAAGCACACCCAATACCCGGTGAATATATTTAAGCCGGCCAGGATAGTTTTTGCCAATAGCACAAATATCATATTTAATGGCCTTGGCACCTGTCGGGGCCGGCATGGCCGAAAACAATTCCAAAACGGGGATGTGGTACTTACTTGCATCGGCATAGTCAAAGGTGTAATATTTGTCCACATCCCGATACCAGGCTAACGGCGCGGCATTAAAATCGAAAGTATCCCAGTTATACCCGATAATGCAGGGCACTGTTTTACTGATTTCTTTAATCAATTTCTCGTTTACACCCCTTCCCCTTATAATTACCGCTAACTCATATTTTTTATCGTTAAGGAATGTTTTTTTAATGTGCCTATATGTAGTAGTAAAAACCAGCGGGATCTGCAGCTTACCCATTATACTGCCCATAATGCCGATGGGATATATATCATTGGCGACATCTACCTCAAAACCCTTTGCTATAAGCGCATCTTTTAAATACCCTGCAAACGAGTGGAAACTTTGTTGAACAATTAATAAACAATACTTCTTTCCCGGCTGTCCGTCCATCTGCTTGGCTATACAATGCGCTTTTGTAATCGGTTAGAAAGATATTCAAAATATTTCGACAGGGGAGCATTTTTGCACAATAATGCCAATTGTGCCCGGAATAAATTACCCACCGTTCGCCGTTGCCGTTTGTTGTTTTACCGATGGCCATTCCATTTCACCGATAAGCCCTGCCCTGCTCATTGCCCCTACAAATCCATTCACCGACAATTTGCAGCACTTCGCCTAATAACGCTAACCGTTTTTTGGCTGCTGATGCACCTTTGTATTGTAAAACAACACAAACATCATCATGACAACGTCGCTTACTATCCCGTCTCTTTACTCAATGATAGCCCTTGTAGTTACCGCTGTGGTAGTTATCAGCGTGGGCTGCCTCACCTGCTAACATCAACTCTATCATATATCCGGCGGTTTCTACACAAATAGAAACCGCCGGCAGAATTTCATCCCCTAACGGCACCAACTAATCCTCACTTAAAATAACATTGGCAGGTATATTGCTTTACCAGCGGCAAATACCTGCAATAATGAAAAAGGGAGATACCGTACACTGGCAATGGGGTGCAGCCGAAGCCGAAGGCAAAGTAGAGCAAAAGCATACCTCAACTATAACAAAAACCATAAAAGGCACTAAGGTAAAACGTAAAGCAAGCGCAGATGAGCCGGCTTTTGAGATAAAGCAGGCCGACGGCAGCAAAGTATTAAAATCCGAAAGTGAGCTAAAGAAGGGCGGAAAATAAACCCTTAGCTATCAGATTAATGTATTAGTTAATAATGGTATTTTTGAGTAGATACATTAACATGATACGAAGAAATTTTATGATGACGGCACTTGCTGCTTTCCCGCTCACCGCTATAGCAAATATCGGCACCGGCCTTTTCTCGATAATAAACAAAGGGTTTAAAACAGCCGCCGGCGAGGCGCGGTTTGGCAAACGTTTTAGCAAAGCCGGCGGCACCTCAAATGTACTCGAGTTAAAAATATCAGGCGCCGACACCAATGGCGGTATCGCCGTTTTCGAACAAACAGGGCTCACCTATAAAGGGGGGCCGGCCCTGCACACTCACCTGTTGCAGGACGAGTGGTTTTATGTACTTGAGGGCGAATATTTTTTCCAGGTGGGGGAGGATAAATTTCAAATGAAGGCGGGCGATACTATTTTTCTTCCACGCAACGTGCCACATGCTTTTGTACAGTTAACCGAAAAAGCTAAAATGACTGTCTCCTATATGCCGGCCGGCAAAATTGAAAGTTTTTTTGAAACAACCAATAACCTTACCTCCAAACTCTCGATGGAAGAGCTGGCAAAAATATTTGCCGACCATGACATGAAGATTGTAGGCCCACCGTTAAAAATATAACCACCTACCGGTTTTAGCCATTGCAAAATCTAATCGAATTTTAATGCGCTAAAGACTATACCGTACGCAAATACCAAAAATCCGTTGCTATATTTACGGTATGGCAAAACAACCTATTATCACGGTTAATAATCTCACCAAAAACTATGGCGATTTCGCAGCTGTAAAGGGTATTAGCTTTGAAGTATTTGAGGGCGAGATATTTGGCTTGCTTGGCCCAAATGGCGCCGGTAAAACCACCACGCTGGAGATCATTGAAACCCTGCGCGATAAAACATCGGGCGAGGTTATTGTCGCTGGTTTTAACGTAGATAAAGATGCTGATAGCATTAAAAAGATAATAGGCGTGCAACTGCAGGCTGCGGGCTACTACCCAAACCTTAACCTTTCGGAGTTGATCTCGCTATTCTCAGGCCTATACGGCATCACCAAAACGCCAATGGAAATGCTGGAGAAAGTGGCCCTAACCGATAAGGCAAAAGCCAAATACAAAGAACTATCCGGCGGGCAAAAGCAGCGCTTTTCTATAGCCACCACCTTAATAAACAATCCGCGAATTATTTTTTTAGATGAGCCAACCACCGGGTTGGACCCGCAGGCCCGCCGTAACCTCTGGGATTTGATCCGCGAGATCCGCGACAGCGGCACCACCGTGGTGATCACCACGCATTACATGGACGAAGCGGAAGTACTTTGCGACCGCGTTGCCTTTGTAGATGGCGGCCATATAGTAGGTATTGATACCCCCGATCATTTTATAGATAAACTGTTAGAGAGCGGCTTTGAACGCAAAAAACAAGTAAAGGATGCCAATCTGGAAGATGTTTTCATCAACCTAACCGGTAAGGAATGGCGGGAAGGGTAAGCCCCGATTGCAGTTGGCGGTTTGCAGTTTGCAATTCTCACCACGCCAGAAATCACCAATGACCTAATGACTCAATGACCCAATGAAAGAAAATAAGCCCTATAGTAACACCCGTGCCACATTAGCCATAGCCAAGGCCAGTTTCCGTTCCATCATCCGCAGCCCCTCGGCGGTGGTGTTTAGTTTGGCTTTCCCGCTGATATTTATTTTGGTGTTTGCTAATATTGGCGGTGGTGGTGTGAAGGTAGATGTGGGTGTCGCTAAAGGTGGCGATACGCTGAATCTTGTTTACAAAGCTTTGAAGAAAACCCCAATTGTCAATTTGATCACCGATCAATCCACCGAAGACATGAAAGCAAATTTGTCTAAAGGCAGCATTGATGCTGTTATAGATATCAGGAAAAATGCTTTGGCCACGAAGACATTTAAATTTAGCATAGGCTCTCCCCTGGTGCCAAATACTACATCGCCCGAGAAATTTGTACCGCCTTATGCGGTTAATGTGCAGTACACCACTTCGTCTAACAAAGGAGGCATTCTGAAATCAGCATTGAGCAGCATTTTGTTGCAAATGAATGCAGAGTATTTAAAAAAGGCAGGCATTCCGGCGTTCCCACAGGTGGCCGAGGTAAAAGAAACCACCATAACCGGCCGCGAATACAAATACATCGATTTTATCCTGCCGGGACAATTAGGTTTCTCGTTATTAAGTAGCGGTGTGTTTGGTACCGCATTCGTATTTCTTAGTTTAAGGCTTACGCTGGTTATTAAACGCTTTTTTGCCACGCCAATTAAACGCTACAGCATTGTACTGGGCGAAGCTTTGGCCCGGCTTACCTTCTCGCTGTTGGGTGCCGTATTCATTATTATGGTAGGGCACCTTATGTTTGGCTTTACGCTGATACATGGGGTAATTACGGTGCTCAATATGCTTGTCCTCTCTGCCATCGGGCTTATCATTTTTATGGGCTTTGGCTTTACGGTTTCGGGCATTGCCAAAAACGAGAGCACGGTGCCGCCGTTATCCAATATCATCACGCTGCCGCAGTTTTTGTTGTCGGGCACGTTTTTTTCCGTAACTGCATTCCCAAAATGGTTGCAGTATATTAGTAACGCGCTGCCGCTTACACACCTTAATAATGCCATGCGTAAGGTTGCCTTTGAAGGTGCCGGGCTGGGCGACGTTACCCACCAGCTATTTATCCTGCTTTTATGGGGAATTTGTGTTTATGCCGTTGCGGTAAAAACCTTTAAGTGGGAATAGTCGGGAAGATTTAAGACTGTGAGATCCAATAATCAAGAGATAAAAAAAGAGGGAGTCATGCAATGGCTCCCTTCTTCATTTAAATTACCTGCAAAGGCTAATGCTCGTAGTAAAATTGTTCTTTTACTATCTTGCCATCGGTTACTTCGTAAACGCAAAGTTCGGTCATGGTAGTGCGCCCCTGGCCCTCCATTTCGTTATCCATAGTTAGTATAAAGGCAATGCCGTTGCCGGCCACCAACGGCTCAGAGACCGTGTACCCATACGATTTTATCACCATGGCATCATACCCTTTCGCCTTCTCTTTTAGTTTATCCAGCCCCGTTGTTTCGATGCCCGATAAAGGCGATGCAACCGGTTCGATATTTACGGCATTTTCTGCAAATAGCTCGCCATACGCGCCTTGCCAATCGCCTTTCCGGCAATAATCTGCTAATTTTTGTGCAATTTCTTTGATTTCCATATATTCTTTTATTGGTTGATAATTTCCTGCCTGGCTTACTTCTGTACGTGCGGGCTGAGTTTGTAAACGTTCTTTTAGGGCCGCCCTAAATGCTTTAAATGCCGGCATTTCGGTAAACTCCTTGTTAGCGTTCTCACTATCAAAAGAGATCATGTGCATAAAAGAACTATCGCGGGTTCTATATACCACATATTCTATGCCATTCGGTTTTTCGGCTTGCAATTCGGCAAATACCTCTTTTATAAGCCCTTCGTTCTCGGTCGCTACGCCGTCTTTTTCAGTATACTGGACGATGGAGTGTTGCATGCTGCTTTGTTTTAATTTGTATGGTAAAGCTACAGACGGACGTAGGATTTAAGTGAGGTGCATAGGCGACAGGTTGCAGGGTGTAAAGAGTCAGGATACCCAAATTTACTCGACATGCCCCTATAAAAACTTAACATTAATTTAACATTACGCCTTTTAATATTAACACTATGGTAATATTAAGATAATACATTTGCGCCATAAACCCAAAAAAAATGTTTAAGAGCCTCTTTAAAGCGTTATTCGTTGTACTTGTATTAACGATTTGTTCATTTGAAGTTTACGCGCAGGATTCCAAATTAGGTACCTGGGGTATTGTGACCGTGGTAATCCCCGGCGATAGTGTGCACAGATGGGGCGGCTACACCGAGTTGCAAACCCGCACCAACGGCCCGTTCAGCCAGTTCCAATACTATGAAGCAAAGGCTGGTGTTAGTTATGATATCGATAAAAACTTTATAGCCTTGTTAGGGACAGGCACTTATCATACTTTTGATTACCATGATGTAAGTGCCGGAGCTACTGTTAACGAAACTCGTTTTTGGGAGCAAATAACAATAAACCAATACTTAAGCCGGTTAAAATTTGAACACCGCTATCGCGTCGAACAACGTTTGGTAAACGATGTTTACCGAAACCGCTTTCGTTATCGCTTAAATATGTTCGTTCCGCTCAACAGTAAAAAAATTGAGGCTAAAACCTGGTTTATTTCGATTTTCGACGAGATCTTCATTAATAATAAAGCACCCAACTTTGAACGAAACCGTGTATCGGCCGCTTTAGGCTACCAGTTTGATAAAAAATGGATAGTACAAGCCGGCTGGGTGAATCAAACCAATTTTACGGCGAACACCAGTAGTGGTAAAAACAATATTATGTTAATGTTAATGTATCGGATAAATCGTAAAAACATTGCCCTACGTGAGCAATTACCTACTACAAGCGATTAATAATCATTACAAATACAAAATTTACGTTGCGATTTGCCCTTTTTGCGCTTAACTTAGCCGACCAAATTAGTATAGTAATCCAAAAAAATACAACAATCACAAATTATGAGCTTAATAATTGATGTTCATGCGCGCCAGATACTCGATTCGCGCGGTAACCCTACAATTGAGGTAGACGTTTTAACCGAAAATGGTGCATTAGGCCGCGCCGCAGTACCTTCTGGTGCTTCTACCGGCATGCATGAAGCTGTTGAGCTTCGCGATGACGACAAAAAAGTATACATGGGTAAAGGCGTTTTAAAAGCCGTTGCCAATGTTAATGATAAAATTGCTGCCGAACTAAAAGGCGTTGACGTATTTGAGCAAAACCTGATCGATAAGATCATGATAGATCTTGACGGTACCGAAAATAAAGGCAACTTAGGCGCTAACGCTATACTTGGTGTATCTTTAGCGGTTGCTAAAGCTGCTGCACAGGAAAGCCGCCAGCCCTTATACCGCTACATTGGCGGCGTAAATGCAAACACTTTACCTATCCCGATGATGAACATTGTAAACGGTGGCTCGCACTCTGATGCGCCTATCGCTTTCCAGGAATTCATGATCATGCCTATCGGCGCTTCTTCGTTTTCTGAAGCTTTGCGTTGGGGTACCGAAGTATTCCATAACCTTAAGAAAATATTACACGACCGCGGATTATCTACTGCAGTTGGCGACGAAGGTGGTTTTGCACCAACTTTTGAAGGTACCGAAGATGGCGTTGAAACCATACTGAAAGCTATCGAAAAAGCAGGTTACAAACCAGGGGTTGATATTTTCATCGCTTTTGATTGCGCTGCTTCTGAGTTTTACAAAGACGGCAAATACGACTACACCAAATTTGAAGGCGAAAAAGGCTCTATCCGCACCAGCGAAGAACAGGTTGATTACCTTGCCGAATTAGCAGGCAAATACCCTATCATTTCTATTGAAGATGGTATGGCAGAAGATGACTGGGCCGGCTGGAAATTATTGACCGAAAGGCTTGGCGATAAAGTACAATTGGTAGGCGACGACCTTTTTG